>NZ_JADBUZ010000244.1:0-6242 GCF_020245305.1 Microcystis sp. M20BS1
CCTGAGAGAAGCTAAACTAAGTGACGCTATCCTGAGTGAAGCGGACCTGAGTGGGGCTATCCTGATTAAGGCTGATCTGAGTTGGGCTAACCTGAGTGGGGCTAATCTGAGTGGGGCTTACCTGAGAGGGGCTATCCTGAGTTGGGCTGATCTGAGTGGGGCTAAGCTAATTAAGGCTATCCTGAGTGAAGCGGACCTGAGTGGGGCTATCCTGAGAGGGGCTAATCTGAGTGGGGCTTACCTGAGTGGGGCTGACCTGAGTGGGGCTAAACTGATTAAGGCTATCCTGAGTGATGCTATCCTAAGTGATGCTATCCTGAGTTGGGCTGATCTGAGTGAGGCTAAGCTAATTAAGGCTATCCTGAGTGAAGCGGACCTGAGTGGGGCTGACCTGAGTGGGGCTAAACTGATTAAGGCTATCCTGAGTGATGCTATCCTAAGTGATGCTATCCTGAGTTGGGCTGATCTGAGTGAGGCTATCCTGAGTGGGGCTGACTTGAATGCAGCTATTCTGATTGAGGCTAACCTAAAAGGGGCTGACCTGAGTAAAGCTAACCTGAAAGGGGCTGACATTGAAGACGCTATCTTTATCAATGCAACGGGGATCACCCCTGAACAAGAACAGGATTTAATTAGACAAGGAGTAGATTAATGACACATCAGAAAGAATTAATGAAAGATTGGAGTTTAGAGCGACAAGTTGAAGCTTTATCTATCGTGGCTTCTAATTTACGTTTTTTCATGAAATACAACTCAGAAGAATTAATGGCATTAAGACAAAGTAACCAAGATGCTTTTGATCTTTTTGCAGCAATAGTGGTGGATCAAATAGATAATGACCAAAAACTAACACAATTAGAGAGTAAACCAACGAACATTAACCGGCATTATAAAGAGCGGCTGTATAAGATTATAATTACAGGTAAATATCTCGAATTATCTCTTGACTCAAAAAATTGGATTGATGGTTTATTGAAAGTATCTGAAACCAACCAAGTAACTAATGATATACTGACCTGGTGGTGGAAAGGGGATATACAAAAAGGAAATATCAATCTTTACCTATCCGATGACAAGTGGAATCTTTCTTTTCTTGACCAGCTTAAATTTTGGGTTATGACTACTATTGTTATGCCTATATGTACAGGAGTTTCTATTCCTTCTCCTCTTAAAAAAGACTTTGATCTTTTCAGAAAAGCTTTAACACTAGCGTCAATCTTTCTAGTAGAAAAAGGATGGTACAAGGAAATAACCGACAATACAGCTAAAGAGTAAAACTGAGACTACATAAAGTAAAACAAACAAAAATAGTTTAAAACAGGAGTAAACCAATGGACATTCAACGCGCAATATTAGTTAGAGAACAATACAATAGTTTACCTATCGAAGCTAAACAATACGTTGATGCTTTAGTATTAGAAGCAAAACAGAATCCTAAGTCAAAATACTTAGAACACTTCTATAGAGACGCAATTAAATCCAATGTAATGGATACATACATACAATTAAAATACAATGATGTTAATGATGATAATGATGTCAAAATAGATTGGATTTCGTTTGTAGCTTTTAAAGCTTGGTTACTTATTGTCACATTTTTAACAGGCGTTTCTACCTCTAAAGAGTTGAAAAAAGATGCTAACTTATTTATGCTTTCTATAGCTATAGCCTCTAATTTTGTAGTAGAGGGAGACTATAAAGAAAGATACCATGCACTAACTTACAATTTCTAATGTACCTAGCTAAAACATTGCAGATCTCCGACATTATATGGGGAGCGACAGACTACCAGTTCTTATCATTATACAAACCTACCCCTGAGGAGGGGGGCCGCTTTATTCAACTCTGGTTCGAGGATATGGAGCCCCACATTAACTATACGCGGTTACATGCTAGGATGAGTGGTGGTCAAGATAATTATAATAAATACTACCTAACTAATGTGCTCGAGTTAGGTATAGCCGCATGGGGGGCCGACTTCTATAATGATAAGAATTCAGTGGACCAATGGCGTATTCACTACTATAGCCCTACTATACGCCGCCTTGTTGAGAGCACCCCTCTACATATGCCGGGGGGTAATCTACGCTATTATTGCCAGCTGGCTATGATAGCTAACTCTGAATCCGTTAAAGGAGTATGGGCCCGTCGCACTCAGCATTATCAACGCGATAGTTACCAGCGCCATAACCATGGTGAGTTCGGTATGACTAAAGAGGAGATGCAATTAGTAGTAAAGAATATAGAACCTATACTCGAGACAGGCCTGTTGATAAAGTGGGGCGACTACTACTATTGGCCCGGCGCACGAACGCGACACTTATTGCTTAACAGTAATAAAGAGCTTCACATCACGAGCAGTGATGCTCTCGAGATAGGTAGACTTAAACAAGAGAGTAGACGAAATGCAAGATAACGCAGTTGATGTCGTGAAGGCGTGGGCCTATCAGAATCTAGGCTTAGATTCCAATAATAAATTTATTGGAGTTCATGTCAATCGATCTAGTTACATAGTAAGCAACAATACTAGAGAAGACCGTCCTGATGATAATGATGGCGATATGTACTTCCTATCATATATTCATGATAATGTAGATGTCTCTATCTTCCTAGCCACTAATGGAGATGTAATTGTCGCTCGTGATAAAATCGATGAAAAGGGCGACCCCTCTATATTAATTGGTAGTATAGACGATATTGTAGATGGTAAGCCTCTCTTCCCTATAAGTCAAATTCTCAAAGATCACCATGACCCCAGAACAGATTCAGAGACTACGCGACAATAATTGGATTCTAGATAGCCTCCAGGGCGTATCAGATAAAGAACTCGATTGGGTACAGAGCGTATTGGCCCTTCGAGAATACTACAAGGAGACTGGTAGAGAGTTAACCCAGAGCAATATAGACTGGATTAACACTTTCCTCCTCTCTAACTACGAGGAGAGCGTTGTTGATCTGCCTCCCGAGCAGCCCGAGCCTCCTCAGGAGCAAACTTAGCCGCCTTGTTAATAACACGCGCTCTCTCCTGCTTAGTTAGATTACCGTGGCCCCGCAGTTTAAGGGCACTCAATGCGCTGCGCTTATCGAAAATGGGGAATCTATCTCCCACTGTGCCGTATTGGGCCCGCGCTTCTGCCGTTACATTGCCCTTCTTAGTTCTCTTCATATACATTATTGACTAGGTATGATTATGCTAATAGATGGGCGGGCCCTAATAGTAAACCTTTAACTAATGAATTTATATGATACCATCCAGCGCCTAGTAGAATTAGCTTGTTTAAACTGCTGGATCGTGCTAAAATTAAATTAAGTGGAGAATATATGCCGTACATACAAACTAATCTAAAACTCACTATTAGTCAGTATCATTATTTGCGCGAGCTAACAGCTGGCATGGATAGTGATAGTCGGCGTTTATTCATCCACACGTTTTTGTGCCAGCGCCAGATGCGGGCTAAGTCTGACTACCACGCGTGGAAGGGGGTACCGTTGCCACGTAAGAGCTTCATACACGTTTACTGTAGAAACTATAGCTGGGAGAGTGTAGAGCCGTTCATGACGCGGGCCCCCTACTACGCTAAGGAAGGAATCTGCTTCCGCTACCGTATTCACGAGCACATCATCGATACCTTCATTGAGAAGGGAGAGGATCTATTATTGAGCCCCTCTCGACTACAGGATCAGTGGTTCGTTGATGTAGATGGCCGCCCGTTTCCTAAGCTTAATAGGCTGCTTAGTAGCGCACCGCCGACACAGGTTGATTTGGGCTACGGCATCGCGTGGCTGATACGACAACGAGATAGGATAGAGCGTACTCGCGATAGTCTGAGTGACGCTGAGCTGGCTAGTAAACGGGCCCGCTACCTTCACAACCTGAACTGTTATCAAGGTATACTCGAGCGTGTGACGAGTATCGACTATACGAAACGTCAGGCAGAGTACTCGCAAGAACTAACCCAGCCTCACGAGGGGCTCCGTGTGTACGAGAAGGGCGGTGGCCTCCAGGGCGCTAGTCGAAACTTCAGAGAGGTGCTGTTAATATCCAGCCCGGTCATCAACTACGATGTCGTGAAGTGCCACGCGACTATTGCCCACCATGAGATGGAGAAGTTAGGTATCAGCTCCCACCTGGATGAGGTGCTATCAGGCCGTGTGAGCTCTCCGGATCCCCTACTGTCCGTAGGCACTGTGAAGACAGCTGTGTTAGCAGTAATCAATGGGGCCCGGCTCGTTAAGCGTCTCAATAGCCGCTTCGCTATACCTCGTCTAGTAATAGAAGAGCCGCTCCTAGCTGATAAGGATGTATCCACTAAGGCGCGGGCCCTCGCCAGCCTAGTAGGATACCTTAAGGGCATAGCCATCAGCATAGCGAAGTGGTCTAAACTGATACCCAAGAACGAGAAGATGGCAGCCATGTCTGCCCTACTACAGCGTATAGAAGTAGACAGCCTACGAGATATCCACGACCTCGCATCTAATAACCAGCACGATGGGGCCCTGATTCACAACTCTATCAATATCCACGAGGTAACGACCGGATACCTAGACATACAGCCCAAGCCTATCTCCTCACCTGACCCTGAGGAGTCGGTCATCGTGTGCGGACGCCAGATCGAGATTATACCATTCATCGCCGGGTGCGCCAACATCGCGGACATCGTCATGGGCGCTGGTACCAGGCTCCACGCCACGACGGGATACGGAGACTGGGCCCCCACCCCCCATAAGAATACCATTAGTAGATCAGATAATAGCGCTGATACATCAAATCTCAGCGCCGATGATAGTAATTAATGCCCATACAAGGGAGGCGTGTGTCTTGATACAGCAATATAACAATGTCTCTATTGAATTTATTGAAGGCTATGCTAGCGCTGAGAGTATTCTATTAGCTCTCAACCTCTGTTATGAGAACCTAGAGGTAGTTAGTAGCCATAACAAACTCATGAGAAAGTCAACGCTAGTGTTAGAACCGGCTGGTGTATATCAGCTAGTTCTTATCAATGATGAGATAGACTTCTGGGACTGGTACAGTGATGAAGCACTGGCTGTTGCTAGGGACTCAATGTTGCGTATGAGTAATTACATGAAGGCTCGTCGTATCCTCAAGGATATTATGGATGCCCCCGATGCTGTCGATAAGCTGCCCCGCATAGTTAATCAACTAATCGCAGCACGGCAGTATAAGGACGGTATAACTAAAGATGATGCCGAACTGTCTGTATGGCAGCAGATAGAGAATAAGATGAAGGAGCGCGGCCATCCCCCTCTTATAGTAACGTTCTCTGGTACACACATCGATATAAAGTCTGAGGTTACGTACGAGGCCGCATTAACAGTATACTACGAGATAGCAGGAGAATATATTGCTTGAGACTGTATTGGCACTGCCCGCCATTAGACAAGACAGAACAGCACTACCCTTTGTCTTTCCAGAGTTATCACTCTATACTCTCCTGAGTATAGAAGATATCATTCCTGACATCACCATAAATGTAGTGGCTACTAGACCGTGGGCCCTGGGCACACACTATGGCACTATGTATTGGACTGTTTTAGTAGTGCGTTATCAGAACAGTCCTTTCTTAGTAGTGGGCCGCCGTTACGTAACAGATGGGCTTAACCCTAATGAAACGGCCCTCCGCTACGTAGTAGACCAGGACCTCTATCGTACGGCTATCAACTACGCACTGCAGCAGGAGACAGAGGAGGTAGTCTTTACTAATAAAGAGCGGCCCCTCGATAAGGAAAAGGCCCAGGCTTTTCATCGCATCGGGGGTGAGATACGCTTTATAGAGGCTGATGCCCTCAGTTGCACTATTGGGGACATCAATACATTACTTGATATATTATTATGAAACATCAAAATACGCAATCAAAGAAGGTTCCAGTTTTAGTTAATCCAGATTCAGTTAAACCGTTGCAAAAGTTAGAATTGTTATCATTTAACTTTGAGGTGGTGGGAGTAAATGAGAAGGGTGAGCAAATTAACAAAGAGTCAAAGCAGTCCCAATATTTCAGCCAAGATTTAGACAACGACATCACCTTAGAAATGGTTGCCATCCCAGGAGGAACTTTCCTGATGGGTTCACCGCAAGACGAGAAAGATAGTTACGATGATGAACGCCCTCAACATAAGGTTAACATCCCCCCCTTTTTTATAGGTAAATATCCTATCACCCAGACCCAGTGGAGAGCGATTGCCGCAACCGCTAAAATAGACATCGACCTAGAGACAAACC
>NZ_JADBUZ010000245.1:0-4543 GCF_020245305.1 Microcystis sp. M20BS1
AATTCTTGGGCTGCCCATTTCTCCATTTTTTTGCTTACCTCCACCTTAATTCCTTCTTTCAAAACTATACCTATCAATCGTTTCCCCTTTTTTTAAGTTTCTTCTCTTTTTGTTAAGAAAAATCTGACTAATGGATAGCTCAGAGTCGAGGGCTATCGTACCTTAGCCGAGATGAATCCCTTCTTTCAAGGTCGGCTAAATTTTCCGCGACGGCTCTTCGCCAGTTTGGAAGATTATATGCTTCAAGCTTGGGAGCAACCCATCTTCGAGGTGGTTCGCGAACGGACAATTTACTATCCCGTGAATCCGGATCTCAGTACCTTGGAGTTTGCCCATCTCGGAGAGGCGGAATTTATCGACTTACACGATCGTCGGCGAACCCTATTCTGTGAACCCTGCGACCTCGCGCAAGGATTAATTTTCTATTGGCCGGCCGTTCGGATGAAATTACAACTCGATTTGAACCAAAGTGTAGAAACAATTCTGACCGCGATGACCACGGGTTGCGCGCGAGATGTGCTGAAGAATCCGTGCAACAGTTTTATCGAGATCCGTCATCTGCCCGCCATGTCCCGAACCGAAACTTTTAGTTGGCTCGCCCTATTTTTGGGTTGTTTGGGAGATATCGAGTCCTGCGATCGTCTCACGAGAGATTTGCGATTAGAGGAGGTACGTTTTAGCTCTGGCGAGGTATTAACGCAAGGATGGGAGACGAGTTTACAGGATCGATCGCTCGGCGATTGGGGACGCGAGGTACTCAATATCGCCACCCGTAGTTTGGAACGACGGGAACCGGCGTTACTACCCTTTATCGAACCACTGGCCCGACGATTGCAGGAGCGCGCTTCCCCCGCGCGCGAGAGCGTGGAGAGTTTCGATCGAGACGGCATTGACGGACTGATCGAAAAACTGAAAATCCGTTAGGTTATAAAGGGAAAAAAGTTTTATGAATATTTACAATTTTTCAGCCGGCCCCGCCATGCTTCCGAAAGTCGTCATGGAGGAAGTTCGAGAAACCTTTCTCAACTACCGAAACACGGGGGCTTCGATTATTGAAATCGGTCATCGCTCCGATATTTTCGTGGAAGTTTTGGAGGAAACCGAACGGCTTTTTTATCAACTGACCGACTTGCCCGCTAACTATAAAATTTTGTTCGTTCACGGTGGGGCGCGAATGCAGTTTTCCGCGATCCCGTTGAATTTGATCTCGCTCTCTCCCGCGCGCAAATCCAGCTACGTGGAAACGGGAAATTTCGCCCGACAAGCTTGGGAAGAAGCGCGGCGCTATAGCCTCGCCCAGGTGGTGGCTAGTAGCGCGGATACCGATTTCGATCGAATTCCCGACGAGCGATCGATTCAATGCGATGAAGACGCGGCCTATCTGCACATTACCAGTAACAATACTGTTTACGGTACTCGTTGGAATCGCTTTCCCTCGGTGAAAGTTCCGCTGGTCGTGGATGCCACTTCAGAGATTTTATCGAGACGGATGGACTATTCACAATTCGGGGTCACTTATGCCGGGTTTCAAAAAAATCTCGGTCCCTCGGCCCTGGCGTTGGTGATTATCCGCGACGACCTACTGGGCCAAGCTTTACCGGAAACTCCCTTACTGTTGGATTATAGTATTTACGCCAAGAATCGCTCCCTATATAATACGCCCAATACTTTCGCGATTTACATGATGCAACTGATCTTACGCTGGATCGAAAGTTTGGGGGGAATCGCGGCGATCGAACGCTTGAATGATGCCAAGGCGAAATGTATTTATGATTATTTGGATTCCACGGAATTCTATCGGGGAGTGGCGCGCCAGGAAGATCGATCAACCATGAACGTTACCTTTCATCTTCTCGATCGCTCTTTGACCGATCTATTTTTACAAGAAAGTCGTGACCGGGGACTGCTGGCCCTGAAAGGACATCGATCGGTCGGTGGAATTCGCGCCTCTATCTATAACGCGATGCCGATAGAAGGTGTCAAAGCTCTCGTAGAATTTATGAAGGAATTCGAGAGAATTTATGGTTAAAAAAACCCGTTGGTTATAGTCTTATTATTCTGGAGACAAATACAGAAAAAATGACGCACTTTGCCGCACCAGAACAACAATTTTTTATGAAGGAATTCGAGAGAATTTATGGTTAAAAAAACCCGTTGGTTATAGTCTTATTATTCTGGAGACAAATACAGAAAAAGTGACGCACTTTGCCGCACCAGAACAACAATTTTTATCGATGTAACTTATCACAAAAATCACCGATCTATGACTCATATTACTGAATCCAAATTTTACGGTAAACGTTTTACCACCCCGGAAACGCAATTAATTTTCGCGGATGAAACTCGCTATCAACGCTGGTTAAATATCGAAGCCGCCCTCGCTTTAGTACAGGGTGAACTGGGCGTGATCCCGATCGAGGCGGCCGAGGAAATCGCCCAAAAAGCGAAACTGGAGAATCTGGATTTAGAACGGGTCAAGATAGATTTAGAACTTACCAGTCATTCCCTGGTCCCTTTGTTAAGGGAAGTGCAACGAGTATGTCGCGGCGGCCTCGGAGAATATATTCACTACGGGGCGACCACCCAAGATATTCAAGATACGGCCACGGTGTTAGAGATGTTAGATGCTTTCCGAATAATCCGACGGGATGTTCGGGCGATCGCTCAAACCCTAACGGAATTGGCCACCCAGCATAAAGAAACCCTAATGGTCGGCCGTTCTCAAGGTCAGTACGCGCTAACCACTACTTTCGGCTATCGGGTGGCGATCTGGTTAGATGAACTTCTCCGCCATTTGAAGCGGATGGATGAAGCGGAAGAACGTATTTTCGTCATTTCCCTTTTCGGCGGTGTCGGTAATATGAGTTGTTTACCGAGGGGGATCGAAACGATGCGAATGTTGGCTAAACGTTTACATCTCAACCCGGCGAACACCAGTTGGCATACGGCACGCGATCGGATCGCCGAGTTCGTGATGCTTTTATCGATGACAGCATCAACGTTAGGTAAAATTTGTAACGAGATCTATGTATTGTCTCGCACGGAATGTTCCGAATTAGCCGAACCTTACACGCCAGGAAAACTCGGTTCGTCAACGATGCCCCATAAACGAAATCCCGAAGTTTCCGCCCAGGTAGTCCTTCTGGCGAGGATGACAAAATACAATGTGGCCATGTCTTTAGAAGCGATGATCGCCGAGGACGATCGCGATCTTCGCTCCCTACGAGCGGATTGGATCTGTATTCCCGAAGTTTGCAGTTATACTGCCGCCGCCGCGACTTTATGCGGCAAGTTATTGAAAAAGTTGGATATCTGTCAAGACAAGATGGCGACCAATCTAAGGGTACAGGAAGATTTCATTTTTTCCGAGCAATATATGATAGCTTTGGGAGAAATTATCGGTAAGCAGTCCGCGCATTCGGTAGTGTACGAAGCGTCTATGCAAGCGTATGAAAGTGGACAACCGATTATTAATCATCTCCTGAAACACCCACAGGTAGAGAATCATCTGAGTCGCTCCGAACTAGAAGATATTCAGAGCCCGGCCAACCGGATCGGTGCGGCTAAGGAGTTGACGCAAGCGATTATCGACCAATCTAACCGTTATTTAGGGCTTGCTGAATAATGGTAAAACCCTTTTAAAATAAGGCTTTTGACCTGTTAAAGTCCGATGTTCATGCTGCGAAAATAGGATTGGGACTTTCAAAAACCTTGCATTATCCTTCTTGTAGTACATCGCTTGGTACAAAAAACAAGGGCAACAAAGCCTGAAACGACCGGCTACTGACGACCAGCTACTGACTCCTACCCCCAGGAAAACCTTTTTCAGCAGACCCTATTTAGAGTTTGTCGAAAAGCTTTAAAACAAAAGCGGTCCCGGTTTTTTCCAGATTTCCCGTAATCCGAACCGAGATCTGGGGGGGCGATCAGGGACAGTGATTTTATCCCAATACTTCTTTTGATAACACCATTTACCCGTTTACAAGGATACTGAAACCCTTGCAATGATCTGGGCGATAAGCCCCAGAAAATCCAAAACCCGCGAGGTATTGGATTTTATCCTTCAGGATTCGGTCTCGAAATTTTGTGACTAGAATAACCTAAGTTGCTATACTTTAGACGTTCATAATCTGAGATTTATTAAACTTCTGAAATCGTAGAGTCAGCAAGGAATCCAGTTCTTTTTTATGTTTCAGATGGGCATCATTCAGACATTCATAAATGGCTGAAGAAAAGTCAGAAAAGTTTTCATAATATTTACCATGTAAACATTTCTTTTTGACAAATTTCCACAGCCTTTCAATTAAATTTAGATTAGGCGAATAAGACGGCAGATAGAGTAGCTCTATTGACAAAGAAAGAGCCAATTCTTCAACAATTTTACATTTCTGATAGCGGGCATTATCTAAGACTAGAGTGATGGGAATCATTAGTCCTAAAGCAGCTATTTTTTCAAGAAGTTCACAGACTTGAGTTGCCGTAATATAAGTGTCATTAGTAACTAGAATAACTTCATGAGTTATTGCATTTAATGCTCCTAAAA
>NZ_JADBUZ010000246.1:0-4722 GCF_020245305.1 Microcystis sp. M20BS1
CTGCGAAGGTTACATGATATCAGCCAGACTTGGAAACTATCTCATCAAATTAGTCCCCCCATAGAACCCCCTTGAGCCATCTTGCACACTTTTCTCTTTTTGTCAAATTTTATGTTAAGAAAGATGTGACTAATGGATAGGGATTAAGGGGGGATCAAAGAGGGCGAATGCAATTCGCCCCTACAATAATATTATTGCGCCAATGGTAGGAGCGCACTGTGGTCAGTGAGTTTATCGAACTGCGTGCGCCCTGTAATATAGATATTTCGACCAAATTGAGATTTACTACCCTACTCTCAAGAGTAACAATAATTATAAATTTTTGTAAATTTGTGTTGGTTTACACTTGACAAAATCGGGGGGGGTAAAATCCCGTTGTTGCTCTGTCTTGTCATTGAGGAACTAACTTAAAATTTAGTGATTGGCAATTTTGAAAAAACCAATTTTTCTCCCTTGCCAATGTCGCTTAATTCGAGATTTTCTCCTTTAAAGGTCAGTCAGAACATTTGTTTGTTTGTTTATTTGTTTTGAGGAAATTTTCTGAGTATGAAAACTTCGACTGTGCTTAAAAATTGCTCCAGAGTAGCAGCCGGTACTGTCTTTGTAACTTTGGGGATACTGACTACGGGAACCGCCCATGCCGCTGAATTGATTACCAACGGCGGCTTTGAAACAGGTTTTACGGGTTGGAATGTCTCAATACAACCTGGGAGTAGCTCGACGAATGGTTTCTTTATTGATGATGCTGACGGCTCCACGCCTTTCAATGGTCAAGCAACTGTTGGTCCAGCCAGTGGCTCTTTCTAAGCAGTGTCTGACCAAGACGGTCCGGGAGCCTATGCGCTAACCCAGACTTTTATCGTTCCTGGAGCTGCCTCATCGGTAATTTTGTCTTACGATATGTTCGTCAATGATTGGAGTGGACTTGGACCTATCGTCAATCCATCTGGACTAGACTACACCAGTGATCCCAACCAACACGCACGGGTGGATATCCTAGTTGCTGGGGCCAACCCCTTCTCAACCAATCCTGCGGATATCGTCGGTAATTTCTATTTGGGAAACGATCCCTTTGCTTCCAATCCTAACCCTTATACTTCTTATAGTTTTGACATTACCAGCTTGGTAGGAGCAGGCGGGAGCTACATTCTCCGATTTGCGGAAGTTGACAACCAGTTTTTTTTTAATCAAGGAGTCGATAATGTCAGTATTGATTTTACTCCTCTAGCTACTCCTGTTCCCGAACCTTCTTCAGTCTTGGGTTTACTCGCCATTGGTGCTTTAGGTGCGGGTGCAGCCTGGAAGCGCAAATTAAAATAAAAAACTGGCAAATCTAGCCTTAAATTAGCAGCGATCGCGCTATATTGATAAAGTGCGATCGCTTTTTTGGGGAGACATTCCAGATTTTTATTAATCTTTGTTAGAATGATGACATGGGTAATGGCTTTGAGTTGATTGGAGAACTAACAGAAATAGAGATTATCGCCGTCAACCTCTCTATTCGTGAACTCAGAAGGCTAAAAGCGCAGTTTGGGGGTCGTCGATGGCGAAAGCTAAAAGGAGTCGGCTTAGTTCAATTTCCTAATGGAGAAATCCGCAAAGCTGAACTACACTGGTATGAGTCTCATTAGTGCAAGGGAAGTGACGCAAACCGAACGAGAAGCTTATGAAGAGGGATGAGCCAGAAATGGAAGATGATTTACGGACAGAGTATGACTTGAAGCACCTCCGAGTTAGAAAGTTAGGCTCTGGAAGAAAAAGCTTTGGTGGAGTCACTGTGCGCTTGGAGCCTGATGTCGCAGAAATGTTTCCCACTGCTGATGCGGTTAACGAAGCATTAAGATTGTTGATCAGAGTAACGCGAGATAACAAAACTCTTGCTTCTACAGTACAGGCTAACCTAAAGGCTGAGTCCTGACAAAATGCAGGGCGGGATTGAGTATTTATAAGAAAGCGAAGGGAATGGCGAATAAAGCTATAGTCTCGAATTAGATGCGATCACGCTATATTTGTAGAGGGCGATCGCTTTTTTGTTATGGTGGTAGGAGTGTGGATGAATGAAGCAAAATTGAAAATCTATTTCGACGCTTGAATTGAGGCTCTTCTCGACTTTGTGTGATAATTTTTGCTTATGGAATTGTGAAATGCTTATCGGGCAAGACTTTTATGGCTGTTTTGCCGAAGAAACCATCAGTATAGACCTCGTTTCCACACAGAAACTAGAAGAGCCGAATTGAGGAAAATTACTATGAAAGTTCCAACAGATTTGACGATTCCTGAGATTGAGGAAATTAGAAAAGAGGGAGTTAAAGCTCTTGTAGAAAGATTGGGAATTGCTAAAGCGGCCTTCTTTCTAAGAGAAACATCATCCCAACCTCTAAATTATTTAGAAATTAAAGATCAGTTATTTGGCGAAATGACAGCGACGGATATTTACGGCTCTTCCGGTTTCTGTGTGGAAACGAAGCCTATACTGATAGTTTCTTCGGCAAAATAGTCGTAAAAGTCTTTCTCCGTCAACATTTCACGATTCCATAAGCAAAAATTATCACACAAAGTCGAGAAGAGCCTATTTACGCTCAAAGTAAAGGCGGCTATCACTGAAATGATTGAGGAAATTCGTCAAAAAGTTAGACAAAACCAATTGAAATTTTCTCAACACGCTGTCAATCAAAGTATCCTGCATCAGATCAGTGTTCAAGAATTACGGGAGGCGATGGAACAAAGCGAAATTATTGAAGATTATCCGGCTGATAAGTATGGTGCAAGCTGTTTACTTTTGGGATTTACTCTAATTAATAGAGCCTTACACATTCATTGTAGCTATCCCTCTCGCCCTTTGCTCAAAATTATTACCCTATATGAACCCGATCCAAATTTATGGATTTATTTTAAATCAAGGAGAACACCAGATGTCAACTAATTCTAGACAAGAAACCTTAATTGAACAAGAAGTTACCTATACCCTTGAAATCAATGGCAATTTTTTCATTATAGAAAATGTCCCCGCTAGAGTCTGTGTAGAAACGGGAGAGCGTTTTTTTGCACCAGAAACTGTCGAACGCTTGCAGGAAATTGTCTGGGAAAATAAGCGACCAAAACGGGTAATTGAAACACCAGTATTTGACTTTGCTAGTTAGTGTTTAATAGAAAACTGGCAAATCGAGCAACAATTGAAGTCTTAAATTAGGGGCGATTGCGCTATATTTGTAGAGGGCGATCGCTTTTTTGTTTATAATAGTTAAAGACACGATAAATTGATTCAAGTCAAGCCCATGCCACTAACTCTTAATTTAACATCGGAAATCGAACAATATCTCAGCCAAAAAGCGAGGGAGAAAGGTCTTTCTCTAGAAGCTTATGTCCTAAAGTTGCTCAAGGATACTATTTTAGAACAAGAAAAACAGACCAAACTGGTTAATTTACTTCAATCTTGGATTGATGAAGAAGATGAACAGGAACAACAAGAAACAGGTGAATATTTAATCGAAGCACTCAATCAAGATCGTTTATCTGAGCGTCCTTTATTTCCGGCTCACTTAAAGGGAGTAACTTGGTGAATAGAGTAGTTTTATTAGATACGGGAATTATCGGTTTAATTACTAATCCTAAGCGAGCGCCTGAAAGTCTAGCTTGTAATTGTTGGCTACAAACACTAATTAAAGCAGGTATTAGGGTTATTCTTCCAGAAATTGCTGATTATGAGGTGCGTCGAGAGTTGTTACGCGCTAACAAGATTAAAGCAATTAAGCGACTGGATGAGTTAGCTAACTCAATAGAATACCTAGCCATTACAACGGATGCAATGCGAAAAGCTGCTTTATTTTGGGCGCAGGCACGCCAACAAGGACAAATTATCTAAAATCCTTATTCATCCCCTAAATAAGCTTCAATCACTGCGCGATTCTCCCTGACTGTGACTGGATCTCCCAAAGCGATTAACTTACCGAAATCTAACACGGCAATGCGATCGCATAATCCCATCACTAAAGGCACATGATGTTCGATTAACAGGACAGTTAGAGCTAAATTATCGCGAATTTGTCGAATTAGCTGACTTAATGACCCCTTTTCGCTGGGATTCATCCCGGCTGCCGGTTCATCGAGGAGCAATAACTGGGGTTGCAAAGCTAAAGCGCGGGCAATTTCCAAGCGTCTTTGATCGCCATAGGCTAAATTACGGGCTTTTCGGTTGCTTTGGTCGGTTAATCCGACTAAATCTAATAATTCTCCCGCTCTTTTGTAGGTTTTTTCCTCCTCCCTTCTCGAAACTGGTAAACCCAAAATTCCCGTCCAGAGATTGGAGCTATTGTGAATGTGACCAGCGATCGCTACATTTTCTAAAGCCGATAATTCACCAAATAAGCGCAAATTCTGGAAAGTACGGGCAATTCCTGCCTGAGCGATCTGGTGAGGACGATATTTCGCCAGACTGTCGCCTTGATAAATTAAATCACCACTGGATAGGGGAATTAAACCAGTGATCAGATTAAATAAAGTCGTTTTTCCCGCCCCATTGGGTCCAATTAAGCCAAAAATCTCGTTTTTTTGTACCTGAAAGGAAACCCCATCGACAGCGACTAATCCCCCAAATCGACGGGTTGCCCCCCGCACTTCTAATAAATTTGCTTGCATCCTTGTTAATAGATTAAATTAGTCGATTTTACTCGATCAAGACGATTGCAAGTAAGCATTGCACCGACCAAAAAAAGATATTTCTCA
>NZ_JADBUZ010000247.1:0-13956 GCF_020245305.1 Microcystis sp. M20BS1
GCAGGATTGTACCAATCCCAAGGCAGGTACACAGAAGCGGAACCTCTCTATCTAGAAGCTTTAGATTTGAGAAAACGACTCTTAGGAGACAATCATCCCGATGTGGCAAATTCCCTCAACAATTTAGCAGGATTGTACCAATCCCAAGGCAGGTACACAGAAGCGGAACCTCTCTATCTAGAAGCTTTAGATTTGAGAAAACGACTCTTAGGAGACAATCATCCCGATGTGGCAAATTCCCTCAACAATTTAGCACTATTGTACGAATCCCAAGGCAGATACACAGAAGCGGAACCTCTCTATCTAGAAGCTTTAGATTTGTATAAACGACTCTTAGGAGACAATCATCCCGATGTGGCAAGTTCCCTCAACAATTTAGCAGAATTGTACCGTTCCCAAGGCAGGTACACAGAAGCGGAACCTCTCTATCGAGAAGCATTAGATTTGAGAAAACAACTCTTAGGAGACAATCATCCCCATGTGGCAAATTCCCTCAACAATTTAGCACTATTGTACCGTTCCCAAGGCAGGTACACAGAAGCGGAACCTCTCTATCTAGAAGCATTAGATTTGAGAAAACGACTCTTAGGAGAAAATCATCCCGATGTGGCAACTTCCCTCAACAATTTAGCAGCATTGTACCGTTCCCAAGGCAGGTACACAGAAGCAGAACCTCTCTATCTAGAAGCTTTAGATTTGAGAAAACAACTCTTAGGAGACAATCATCCCGATGTGGCAAATTCCCTCAACAATTTAGCACTATTGTACCGTTCCCAATGCAGGTACAAAGAAGCGGAACCTCTCTATCTAGAAGCTTTAGATTTGAGAAAACGACTCTTAGGAGACAATCATCCCGATGTGGCAACTTCCCTCAACAATTTAGCAGCATTGTACAATTCCCAAGGCAGGTACACAGAAGCAGAACCTCTCTATCTAGAAGCGATTAATATTTTCAGGGAAAGATTAGGGGAAAATCATCCCCATACCCAAACCGTTTATCGGAATTATCTGAGGATGTTATCGTAATTACCCGAAGCAGAATTAAGACAACGGTTTCCCGATGAGGTGGTGGAGATGTTGAAACCAAAACCCCCTCATCCCTGAAAACAGTCTTAACTGTGATTTATGGAATTATGGGATAGACTATAATTGATCATTGATAAAGACTTGCCAAATACAACACAATCATAGCATTCACTCAATCATTCAAATCACAGCTTAGACTTATTATAGGAATCTTCCAGACCCTGTGCGATAAGCTTAACCTACAACATAATCGATCTTTGTGTCCTTTGTGCCTTTGTGGTTCCTTCCATTCCCTCGCCAGTAGGACTGTATCTTAGAATACATTTTACCCACCAAATCCAAGAGAGCCATAACTGATAACTGATTAGCAAGGAATAAAACCATGAACACTAAAGAGAGACTATTGCAAGAGATTGAACAAGCACCGGATTCTTTAATAGAAGAAACTTTGAACTTCCTCCTTTCAGCACAAGCTAGTTATGCTAAATCTGAAAGTAATGTAGGGGAGGCAATATTAAAGCTTCTGGAAGAGATGCCATTAGACAATGACGACTTAGAAAAGTTGCCTATAGATCTTGCTAATCAACATGATCATTATCTTTATGGAGTTCCCAAATCCTAAGCAAAGCCGAAACTAAAGTTTATAGTATCATAGCAATGAAAACCATCTTTGCAGACACATTTTATTGGGTTGCTCTCATTAACAATCGTGATGATTGGCATGAGAAAGCTATAGAAATGACAAGGAAACTCCAGCAGGTAACAATAGTGACAACCGATGAAGTCTTTATTGAAGTTTTCAACAATCTATCTGCTTATGGAATGTCAGTTAGACGAAAAACCTTACAAGTTATTAGAGGCTTACAAAATAATCCCCAAATCTTAGTTATACCTCAAACTCATCAGACGTTCCAATCAGGATTAGATTTATATCAAAATCGTCCAGATAAAGATTACAGCTTAACAGATTGTATATCCATGCAAACAATGCGCCAAATGAATATAAATGAAATTCTTACCCACGATAAGCATTTTACACAAGAAGGATTTTTCATTTTATTTCAAAATATAGAGTTACATTAGAATTGAGACAACAACTACTAGGAGACAATCATCCCCATGTGGCAACTTCCCTCAACAATTTAGCACACTTGTACTACTCCCAAGACAGGTACACAGAAGCGGAACCTCTCTATCTAGAAGCGATTAATATTTTCAGAGAAGGATTAGGGGAAAATCATCCCCATACTCAAACGATTATGGAGAATATAAAACTATGTTGTCCCAACTCTGGCAAGTAGAATTAAGATAGAGTTTGAATGCTTTGGAAAAGAGGGTCTGTAGGCGCACGGATTTTCCATTATGAATATAGTATCATGTCAAGTCGCCTTTGTCAAGAGAAATTTTAACAACATCCAGAAAAACGGGGACATGAAGCTTAAATCAAGATGGGAATTACAGCAGACGAATGAATTCTTCTTGTGTCAGTTCAGCATCGCGTAAAATTTTTAGGAGTAATCCTTTCCCGACAGTTTTCCCCCGATGAACCGGTACGGTGACAACTCTTCCATCTTCATGTTTTAAGCGCAGATGACTTCCTTTTTGTCGGATAGATTGAAACCCTATTCTCGTTAAAGCTTTGATAACTTCATCACCGGTTAATATCGGTAATTTTGGCATCAGATAGACACCTTTTCAATTCCAACAAACTTCGACACATCTTCCGGATTGTCATCTTCCAAGCAAAGTTCAATCACTTCCCTGATATTCTTCATCAATTCATCAATCGTTTCCCCTTGACTGTAACAACCCCGAAGTTGAGGAACTTCCCCAACATAATATCCATCCTCATCTCGTTCAATGACAACATAAAACTCTCTTTGATAGTTCATGGTTCTCAATCCTTAAAAAAATTATCGCTATCTAAGCTTTTATTGGCGATTATTGAGACTTGAAAATAGGGTCTGTAGGCGCAAGGATTTTCCATTATGAATATAATATCATGTCAAGAGGCTTTTGTCAAGAGAAATTTTGACAACATCCAGATTTAGTCGTAACGCATCACCTATCATTGACTATGATTGAATTAATCACTGATAACTGATAACTGATAAAGCTATGACACTCAAAGAACAACTAATTAAAGAAATCGAGCAGACACCTGACACCCTTTTGACTCAATTACTTGACTTTTTGCTCTTTATCAAAGAACGACATACTGAAATAGAAATTACAGAAGAAGAGCAAGCTAACATAATCGCTTCTGAATCAGCTTATCAAGCAGGAGACTATCTAACCCTCGAAGAATATGAGGCAACCCAAGCGTGAACTACAGAGTTATTATTCCGAAACCAGTTCAAAAACAACTAAACAACTTACCCAAACAACAACGCGAACGCTTAATTACTGCCATTAGACTACTTACCGATACACCTCGTCCTAACGGAGTCAAGAAACTCAAAGGATATGATGACACCTACCGAATTAGAATAGGGGATTATCGCATCATTTATAGAATTCAAGATAAGGAAATGCTTATTATCATATTGAGTAGTATTCATCGAAAAGATGCTTATTGAACCTCTGTAACATCTTCCTTCAACAATATTAGCATTATTATATTATTTTTAAGAAAGGTACAAATCAGCTAAAAATCTTAAGAAAGCGGGGTAATTTTTCTCTATTACCCCGCCCAAGCAAGTGAATAATTAATCGGGCAATTTATACTGTTCCACAATCTTTTTAGCATATTCAGGAACATGAGCCGCTAATTTTTCAGGATAATTACGTTTAACATAAAGGTAATTACGGGTAAAGTGAGAATCGATGGAAAAGCGAGCATATTCTAACCCTTTAGGCCCGATTTTTTCAATTACTACTCCCATCATTTTTGCCGCCCACATCGGCAAGGTTACACCTTTATCATAGGCAGGAATGCTATTTTGTACCGCCTGTTTTCTATCACCACTAGACATAACATCTTGGGTATTTAATTGATCTTTAACTAACTCTAACATTTCCTTGCCCGTATTATTACGAACGACAATCCATTGCCAGCCAAAAGGTGCGCCCATATAGCCCACAACTAAATCAGCAAGGGAGTTAACATAATCAAAACAAGTCATACAGGAAGGGGCAAAAACATCTTTTAACTTATTAGTCTTTAAGCCAAAAAAGGGAACCATTTCTATCGAGCCGTCTTCGTGTTGAAAGTGTACCCGAAAATCCTGCATAAATTCGTAATGAACCACAGTTTCTGGGGAACGACTGGTAGTTTCTAAAAACTTTTGTAGTCCTGAGCGGGTGACATTATCGACGCAGGGAGTTCCTAAGACATATAACTTTTCTAAGCCTAATTTTTTTTCTACTGCTCTTAGGGCTTGAATTTGACAACCAACTCCGATAACTAATAACCGTTTCATGCCCGATTTTTCAATTTCTTCTAGGACTGATAAATTGGGAGAAAGAGTCGGTTTATTGACTTTAGCGGCGAGAATTTCTTCCGTGGTACGGGCGAGAATCGGCTGCGGTTGAAAGCGATCCTCGGCGGTATTCTGCACACAAACCACCCCTTCTACTAAACCACGATTGAGCATTTCACAGGCAATTGTACTGACAATTCCTGTCCATTGCGCCCCTGGAATAGCTTGTTTTTTCTTGGCAGCCATCATCTCTTGATGAACGCCAAAATAGAGATCATTTTCCTGATTTAAGTCGCGACTTTTGCCGTGTGCTGCTGCTTCTAAATCGGCGATTTGTTGATTAAGAAAAGCACAAGCTTCTTTAACATAGTGAATGTAATAAGTGTCACAAAGTCCGCACTCGCTACACAATTCTTTGGCAGGACGACGACTATTGGGTTTGAGGGCTTTGGCTTTTAGGTGGGGCGCAAGGGAGTTCATAATCTTAAAAGGCAACTAGGTCAAGGGTTTTTTTCTATCGATCGTTTACCTTACCGCATTCCATCACTTTGTTAGCAATCTTTTTAAAGAAATGTAACGATTACCCGGAATAGGATCAGAGCAAAGCTTCTAAGGTGGCGACGACGGAAGCCGCTAAAGTTTCTAAATCATAACCACCTTCTAAGCCGAAAAGCAGCGGTTTATTGAGAGTTAAGAGGTATTTGGTTAAAATTCCATAATCCTGTGGGTGTAAACAAATTCCCGCCAGAGGATCCGCTTGATTGGCATCATATCCAGCACTAACAATCACTAAATCCGGTTGAAAATTTTTCAGAAAAGGTATGACTTGCCCCTCAAAATGTTCTTGATAATCTTTAATCGTACTTCCTGACGGTAAGGGAATATTCAAAACATTATTAAACTCCCCTTTTTCTCTCGCTTCTCCCGTGCCGGGATAAAACGGGAATTGATGGAGGGAGCAATAGGCAATCTGGGGATGATTTTCGACTATATCCTGGGTGCCATTGCCGTGATGCACGTCCCAATCAAGAATCGCTACTTTTTGCACTCTTTTGTTTTCCAAAGCATAATAAGCGGCAATAGCAGCATTAGAAAACAGACAGAAACCCATGCCATAATTAGAAGTGGCATGATGTCCGGGGGGACGGGCTAAAATAAAGGCAGGATCGCCAGTAGATAAGACTCGATCGACTCCATCTAACCAGCCACTAACCGCTAGTAACGCCACATCGTAACTACGCGCAGAAACGGGAGTATCGGCATCCAATCTTCCCCCACCCCGTTGACAAATTCGCCGCAATCTATCAACATAATCTTGATTATGAACTTGTTTAATCAAAGGGATTACTTCGTCGCGAATTTCGATCGGTGTGGGTAAATGCCATGTTAGTTTTGACTGCCATTCTGTTGGTTTTAAAGCCTCGACAATTGCCGTTAAACGCGCCGCTTTTTCGGGATGGTAAATACCTGTATCGTGATCGAGAAATTCATCGGAATAGATAATCGAGATCATAATCAAATTACTGCTTAAGTAGCTGGTTATAATTAAATTGAAGATAGATTTTTGGTTCGATCCCCCCTGCCGATAGGCGGGGGGATCTGACAGTTTTTAACACCTAACTGCTTAACTCGCTGGTTTTTGAGCAACCTAATGGTTTCAATCTACCAGAAAAACAGGGGCTTGAGCGGCTATAGTGAAAAAACTTTACTGATTGGGTCACTTTTGCCGGATGATGCAATTATCTCCCCCTAAGGTGACAGGAAGCAAAAATGCTGACAAATTTTCGGAAATTTCAGCTAGAAGTTAATGGCATTACTATCAATGGTGTCAAAGGTGGGTGCGGTTTTCCGCTGCTTTTGCTGCATGGTTATCCCCAAACCCATCAAATGTGGCATAAAATCGCCCCCCGATTAGCGGCCAATTTTACGGTGATCGCCACGGATCTGCGCGGCTACGGGGATAGCGATAAACCCTTACCCCTAGAGGATTCTAGCAATTATTGCAAGCGGGTGATGGCCCTCGATCAGGTGTTGCTGATGGAAAAATTGGGTTATCAGGAGTTTTATCTGATCGGCCACGATCGAGGGGCGCGAGTTTCCCACCGTCTCGCCCTTGATTTTCCCGAAAAGGTCAAAAAACTCGTTTTACTCGATATAGCACCGACGCTGGCGATGTACGAGGCTACTGATCAAACTTTTGCCACTGCCTACTATCATTGGTTTTTCTTGATTCAGCCTTCCCCTTGTCCCGAAACCCTGATCGCCGCTAATCCCGATTATTATCTGCACCATTGCTTGCAAAGTTGGGGGCGAGATTTTAGCGCTTTTACAGAGGAAGCCTTGGGGGAATATCGGCGTTGTTTTCGAGATTTAAGGACGATAACCGCCACCTGTGCCGATTATCGGGCCGCCGCTACCATCGATTTAGAGCATGATCGTCAGGATCTAGACCGAAAAATTTCCTCTCCTCTCTTGGTTCTTTGGGGAAAAAAAGGTTTTATTGCACGTCAATACGATGTGATCGCTCTTTGGCAGCAGTTAGCTAATCAAGTCACGGGACAGGCGATCGCCAGTGGTCATTTTTTACCGGAAGAGGCACCGGAAGAGACAGCACAGGCGATCGAGGATTTTCTCGGCTAAGTAATACTAAATCCTGTTATTAAAAACTGATTATTTATTCTCCGTTTTGCATGAGTGCCTGTCCTGATATGTAGTCCATACTCAACGGATTTAGTATCAAAAAAAAATCGGGCTAGAAATATCTTCCAACCCCATAGGATCCATAACCTAATTAGTGATTAAATTCTCGACTTAGTAAGCGTCCTGTAGTTCGTAGAATTCGGGAGAAACGTAATCTTTGCGTAGAGGCCAACCGACCCAATCTTCCGGCATTAAAATCCGTTTCAGGTGGGGATGTCCTTCATAAATAATGCCGAACATATCATAACTTTCTCGTTCTTGCCAGTCAGCAGCTTTCCAAATCCAGTAAACCGAAGCAACCCGGGGATTATCTCTAGGAAGAAAAACTTTTAAGCGCACTTCCACGGGACTATCGACATTATCGGTTACTTTGACCAGATGATAGAAACTAACTAATTCTTTACCCGGTCCCAAATCGTAAGCGCCCTGACATTGGAGATAATTAAAGCCATAAGCGAATAAAGCAGTGGCCAGGGGAATTAAAAATTCTGCTTCTACTTTAATCAATTCCACACCACTATGGTCAGCTTCTAAAGCTTGATGATCAAAACCATTTTCGCTTAACCAAATCGAAGTGGGGCCAGCTTGCACAATAGCTGTGGTTTCTTCAGTCATTTAGATTTCTTCCTTTTGTTTCGTGGTCAAAAGAGCGGGAGGAACAGGCATACCAGTGGCTTCTAGTAACTCTTTCGGAGGTGTTTGACGGGTAGCCGATTGTAGATATTTACCCGTAAGAATCGGTTCCGTGGCCTGCATTTTGTGGGTGGTGCTGTAATAACGATTGGTTTGCTGGAGAACAGTCCCGCGTTCTTGAATAGATTCGTTAGCGACTTTTTTCCGCAGTTTAATAATCGCGTCGATAATCGCTTCCGGACGGGGGGGACAACCGGGTATATAGACATCCACGGGGATAAGTTTATCTACCCCTCTGACTGCGGTGGTGGAGTCACTGCTGAACATTCCTCCCGTAATCGTACAGGCACCCATGGCGATAACGTATTTGGGTTCCGGCATTTCTTCGTACAGACGCACCAAAGCGGGGGCCATTTTCATGGTAATTGTACCGGCAGTGATGATTAAATCGGCTTGCCGGGGACTAGAACGGGGAACTAAACCAAAGCGATCGAAATCAAAACGGGAACCAATCAAGGCCGCGAACTCGATAAAACAGCAAGCTGTACCGTATAGCATCGGCCAAAGACTTGACAAACGCGCCCAGTTATACAGGTCATCAACGGTAGTGAGAATGACATTTTCCGATAAATCCTGGGTAACTTTCGTGCGTTCGATGGGATTGAGGATTTTTTCGCTTTGTTGTTCGATAATTTGCTTAAATTCGCTGGTAGGGTTGGGACTCATCGGGTTATCCTCTCATCAAAAGTCAAAAATAAGGAAAATTATGGCCGTTATGACCATTCTAAGGCTCCTTTCCGCCAAGCATAGACGAGAGCAACCACAAGGATAGCAATAAAGATCAATGCTTCTACAAAAGCTAATAGGCCCAATTGATTGAAAGCTACTGCCCAAGGGTAGAGAAAGACGGTTTCCACGTCAAAAACCACGAAAACGAGGGCAAACATATAATAACGAATGTTAAACTGAATCCAAGCACCGCCGATCGGTTCCATCCCCGATTCATAGGTGGTGCGTCTTTCCGGACCGCCACCACTAGGCCGCAGGACTTTGGAGGCCGTTAGGGATAGGATTGGTACTAAACTGCAAGCGAGCAGAAATCCTAGAAAATACTCGTAACCTTTGAGGACAAACACTGGGTTTTTTTTCTCCTTATTCGCTATCGACAGGGGAAGTTGTCGGCATCTCTATGGCTACTTATTATAGAGGCTTTAGCAACCCCTCTCCTTCTCAAAAGCAGCATTGAAGATGTTTATCGATACCATTAGCTAATCATCGGGTTGAGCTTCGCTTCTGTCTCTGTTTTGCTCTTAACTCTGACGGGGTGACAAGGAAGCCTACAATCCCTATGGGAAGCAAAGTGTAGCTAAATATGGTAAAAAAGAATTGGCTGCGATCAGCTGTTGACTATCTCAATGAGTACCAGAGTGGTAAGTTCGAGCATTTGTACTAAAATTTCCCCTAGGCAGTGTAAATTATCAGAAATGCTGTCCACCGGATTATAGTTTTTTTGTTAATGCACTGGCTCAAAGCCGCGATCGCTTAAGACAATATATCATTATGCAGTTACTAAAACTGACCCCCGGAAATTTTGCTAAATCTCTTAACTGATTAGATCATGACGATGACAATTTAAATAGTGACGAGTACAATTTCCAATCCCCATTCGGATTAACTTTGTTAGCTATAGCATCCTTAAATAAAATGTGAAAAGGTATCGTATTTTTTAAGGTTAGGAAAATTCAATAATTGAAATTTACAAAAAACTCGAACAGTCGTTTAACCACAAGAAAACTTTTCGCCATCCCCTAAAATCTGCTCAAAAGACTTGTTAACTGTAGCCAAATCATTTCTACTAGATTTTCTTCGGTTTGGTGCGTTCTCAGTTGTCTGCTGACGCTCTTGGCACTATTTCTCCGAATCAACCCTTTTTAAGGCATTAGGGAAGGATAGGCTATGCAGACTTTTATTTTATGAGACTAGGCTATTGTATCAACTTTTAATTAAACAGCTAATCTGCTAAAGTGATAAGTAAATATTATTTTAAGTTTATTTAAGGCTGTCATTACTAATGCTAAGTTAAGCTGGGTAAATTTTCGCGTAGTATCAAAAAGGAAACTCATTCGACCCGTTCAGTCTAAACGGGGAGAGAAGGCATTTTGAGACTGAGGAACAACCTATGGCAAAGAAAATAAAGACAACCACTTATAAAGTCACCCTGAAAACACCCAAGGGCGATTATGAAATTGATGTTCCCGATAATGAATATATTCTCGAGATAGCGGAAAAAGAAGGATTAGATTTACCCTTTTCTTGCCGTGCTGGTGCTTGTTCTGCTTGCGCTGGTCAAATCGAATCCGGTAGCGTTGATCAATCCGAGCAATCCTTCTTAGATGACGATCAAATTGAAGCGCGTTATGTCCTCACCTGTGTGGCCTATCCTACTTCTGACTGTGTGATCGTCACCCACAAAGAAGAAGATTTGTACTAATTTAACTCAATATTCGGGGGTTAGATACTCCAACAATACAACAATAATAGAGCGGGAACTGCAAGGGCGACAGTTCTCGCTTTATTTGTATTTTTGCCTCTTGACTCGACAGTGAGATAAAGCCCAAAAATTAATCCTGCAGCGGCAGGGTGTGAGGTGTAGGGTTAATGGGCGCTGATCACTAATTAGGGTTTGCTGAAAAAGTTTTTCCTAGGGGCAGGGTGTAGGGTGTAGGGTGTGGGGTGTGGGGTTTTACCGATTTTGAGGGGGTCAATTACCTAATTTTCAGGGAAAAAGTAGCTGAATTTCCCCCTGATCACTAATTATCGGCCCACTTCAGCGAAAATCTCGGCTAAAATCTCTCCAGCACCAGCCTCGCGCACTTTATGGGCTAAATCTCGTCCTAAGACTTCCCCATGGCTAGGATCACCGCTAACCGAGTCCTTAATCAGGCGCTTACCGTCGAGACTAGCCACCATACCCGTTAAAGTTAGGATACCATCCTCGATCGCCGTATTTACTCCGATGGGAACTTGACAACCCCCCTCCAACTCGCGTAAAAAAGCGCGTTCAGCATAGCATCTATCGCGACTAGGGGCGTGTTCCAACACTTTTAGGACTTCCAAAACCTCCGGATCAGCATCGCGGCATTCTATCCCTAAAGCCCCCTGTCCCACCGCATGGAGAGAAATCTCCGCCGGAATAACCTGATGAACTCGATCGCCTAATCCTAACCTTTCTAGTCCCGCTACTGCCAGAATAATCGCGTCGTATTCTCCCGCGTCCAGTTTTGCCAGACGGGTGTTAACATTGCCGCGCACATCTTTAAAAGTCAGATGGGGATAATGGTAACGCAACTGGGCCAATCGCCGCAGGGAAGAGGTCCCCACCACCGCACCTTCCGGTAAAGTGTCTAATTGATAGTCTTGGTTTTGGTTATTGACCACCAAAGCATCGGCCGGATTCACTCTTTCCGTGACGCAACCCAAGATTAAGCCTTCGGGCAAATTAGTGGGCAGATCCTTGAGAGAATGGACGGCAAGATCGATCGATCTATCCAACATTCCCACTTCTAATTCTTTGGTAAATAAACCCTTATCACCGATTTTCGCCAGGGCCACATCGAGAATTTTATCGCCTTGGGTACTCATCGTCTCCACCTCAAACTGTCGATGGGGGTGGTGTTTACTCAATTCTGCCTGTACCCAATAGGTTTGTACTAGGGCTAACTGACTTTTACGCGAACCGATACGCAGGGAACGAGGAGGACTAGAAACGGACATATCTGAAGTAGGAATTTAACTAAACATCTATCTGACTGCTCGATCTAGACTATCCTGATCTCACCCCTGTTGAGTAATCACTTTCTAGGTTAGGCATAAATAGTTACATCTCTTAATATTTTTAGGCACATAGGGTGAGCATTATTCCCCACTGACAGCAAAGCTGAAAGCCTAGATTAAAATAGAGGGACAAACGTTGCAACAGGGTCTAACTAATGACAATGTTTGAACGGACAAATTGGCTAAAGTAGCTGGTTATAATTAAATTAAAAATGGATTTTAGGTTCGATCCCCCCTGCCCCCCTTGATAAGGGGGGTGCCGATAGGCGGGGGGATCCCCCTTAATAAGGGGGGCATCTGATAATTTTTAACGCCTACCTACTTAATTCAGGAGTTATTATGCTAGACCAAATGATGAAGATGTTGGAAGGGCAACAAATAGGCCCTTATCGTCTTAATAAGTTTCTCGGTGCGGGTGGTTTTGGGGGTGTATTTCATGCTAGTGAAATGGTCAGAAATACATCGGTTCAAGAAGTTGCTGTTAAAGTTATCCCCGAAAGTAGCGATGATAAATTAATTGAGTTAACAAATGCCAGAAAGTTAGAACATTCTAATTTAATTAAGGCTTATTCAGTGGGGGAATTTACTTTTTTCAATACGGAGATGCTTTATTTAGTGATGGAATTGGCACAGGGTAGCCTAGAAAATCACATCGCCAAAGGCGGTTTGTCAGCGGATGAGATTAAAAATATTACTGCTCAAGTCGCCCAAGGTTTAAATTATCTTCATGGACAAAATAAAGTGCATCGAGATTTAAAACCGGGTAATATCCTCAAGGTTAATCAACAATACAAGTTAGCAGATTTTGGCTTAATTAGAACTTTAAATAACAAAAGCCACACTCAAACCGTCCACAATAGCGGTACAATTATTTATATGCCTCCCGAAGCCTTTAGGGGGGATATTTCATCAGCTTGGGATCTGTGGTCATTAGGTATTATGTTAATCGAAATGACGACTAATCAACTTCCCTATAAGTTTAATAATGATATTAACCAGTTAATGGCGAAGGTGATGAATTGTGAGCTACAAATCCCCAGTTTACCGAAAGAGTTTAAACAGATTATTGAAGGGTGTTTGCAAAAAGATAGAAAACAAAGATGGACAGCACAACAGGTTTTAAATGCCTTACAACCTCTGGGATGGACTTCTCCCCCGTCACCTCCACCAGCACCGGCAGCAGTCAAAAAGCCTGTTTCACCAATACCCCTAATTGCTTCACCTACTCCATTTACCGAAAAAATATCCAACGGAGTCACACTGGAGATGGTGAGCTTACCAGCAGGTCAATTTCTCATGGGATCTGCTGACAGTGATTATGAAAAGCCTCCACACCAAGTTAAAGTCAACAGTTTTGCGATTGGCAAATATCCAGTGACTCAGGCACAATATGAAGCGGTAATGGGAACCAATCCCTCTGAGTTTCAAAACAATCCCCAAAATCCGGTAGAAAGGGTTAGTTGGAACGATGCTCAAGCCTTTTGTCAGAAATTGAGTCAAATAACTGGGAAAACCTATCTCCTACCGACAGAAGCGGAATGGGAATATGCCTGTCGTGCGGGGACAACTACTCGCTATTATTTCGGTGATGATGCTAATCAGTTAGGAGATTACGCTTGGTATGACGGAAATTCTCAGAAGACAACTCATCCTGTGGGCCAGAAACAGCCCAATGCTTGGGGACTGTATGACATGAGTGGCAATGTTTGGGAGTGGTGCGAAGACGATTGGCACGATAACTATATCGGAGCGCCAAAGGATGGATCTGCGTGGCCTATCAATAATGATAATCGTTCTCATCTCAAGTGTCCGAGGGGCGGTTCTTGGTCCTTCAATCCATCTTACTGCCGTTCCGCTTACCGCGACGAATTCTACCGCGACGGCTACGACGACATCGGTTTTCGGGTGGTGTGCGGTGCTGGGAGGACTCTGTAACCCTTTTTCCCTTTTTTTCCCTTTTTACCCTCATTCCCTATTTTTCAATTTTTCTCTTTCTTTCCCGCCTAGCGGCGGGTCGATTTTTTTTTGAGATTTTCTAGGGTGCGTCCTGGGGAGCTTTTGCCTTTTTGGGAGCAGTTTAAGGAGGTTATAGTCCTATAAGTAGCTGGTTATAATTAAATTAAAAATGGATTTTAGGTTCGATCCCCCCTTAGTCCCCCCTTAATAAGGGGGGTGCCGATCCCCCCTTAGTCCCCCCTTAATAAGGGGGGTGCCGATCCCCCCTTAGTCCCCCCTTAATAAGCTATCCATTAGTCACATCTTTCTTAACATAAAATTTGACAAAAAGAGAAAAGTGTGCAAGATGGCTCAAGGGGGTTCTATGGGGGGACTAATTTGATGA
>NZ_JADBUZ010000248.1:0-8194 GCF_020245305.1 Microcystis sp. M20BS1
AAAAGTTTATGCTGCTATTTTTTTTTCGGAAAAATAGGTTGTAATGGGAGACTCTTTGTTTTCCTAGACAAAAATAATTACTTTTTCAAAAAAACACTTTTCTATTTTTTTGTTGGGTATTTTATTCTCTGGAAGTCCCTGAGTGCAATTGTATTTCTCCGCCATCGGCACTTTGCAAACCAGCGGCGGTAGCAAGGAGGGTAGATTTACCGCAACCACTGGCCCCGAGCAAACAAACCACCTCACCGGAGCGCACCTGTAGGTTAATATCCTCAAAAACGGTACGGTAGCCATGGCGGGTTTTATAGCGTTTATGGAGATTTTTTAGGCTGAGGACGGGGTAATCAGTGGCGATACTCATTCTCTCACCCCCGCTCGCTCGAGTTCGCCAGTGAGAATTTTATCGGTAGCGGACTGACGTTGTAACTCTCTTTCCAGTTGAATCAGGCTCGGAGTTAACACTGGTAAAAAGGCGACCTCCCGCAGCCGTCGGGCCGTGTCGCTATTACGGAAATAGCCTTTTCCTCCCTTAATTTCCGCTTCTAACCCTACGGATTCCACCGCTAACCGGGTAATGTCCACTCTGAGGGTGAATAGTTGGCGTGTTCGTGCGAGATCGAAGCTTTCTAGGGTGCTGAATTGCTCGATTGTCTTTTCTAGACGAGTCAGACGCTCCCGGGCGAAGAAATAACGATCGCTGGCTACCGCTGCCTTTCCCCCTAAACTTTTCTCCGTCTCCCCAAGGGATTTACGCGTAATGCCAAGGGCCAGTCCGCATTGTAACAGCAAGAAACAGGGGCGGACTGAGGGTAAAAATTTTGCTGCTTCCAAGCTGATAATCCAGTCGTGAGATAACTGAACTCGATCGAATTCAAGGGTACTGGTGCGGGAAGCCTGTAAACCCAATAATTGTAGGTCTTCACCCCGTTTTAACCCTTTTGCGAAGGAGGGAAGGGCGAGGATAAGAGTTTCTCCCGATGTGGTTTGAGCGGCAACGGCTACTATGAATTCTCCCTTAGAGTCGAGGTTAGAGGCCCAGGGCAGGAAGCCATTAACAGTGACGTTTTCTCCTTCGATCTTTGCCTGTAAACGCAGCTCCTCGATCCCGCCGAGGTACTTCATGGCGTTGGAGAGTCCTGTGGCTCCGGCTATCTCTCCCTTGAGAACAGCAGGTAGAATTTTGTTTTGTAGATAAGTGTTATTACTGGCGGCCAGATATTGGATGAAGACGCGCTGACACCAGAAAACAAAACCGGTGGTGAGGCAGCATTGGGACACAGAGGAGATCGCCTCTACTGCCTGTAATAAGGAGCCACCCCGGCCTCCTAAGCTTTCAGGTATAGCATAGCCGAACCAGCCCGATTCTCCTAGCTTGGTTAGGGCCGAACCGACGTTGAGATTAGCTGTACCGTTGTTGAGGTCAGTGGCTCTTTCTTCCAGAAAAGAAAGGATTTCGGAGCCTCGATCGAGCATAATTGTTCTCTCCTAGGGGTGAATATTTTCAATCGAGGTCAAACTATCTATAGGTGCGCCGACCACTTCTCTGGCTCTTTTTACCGCCGCTTCATCGGGACTATCGTAGAAACAGAGACATTTACTCAAGTCTTCGCAAATATATGTACGCTCGAAACTGACTTCCGGCACTTGAGCATAAAGGGGGGTTTTCTCCGCTTTTCGTTGCAGGTAAGTTTCCATCGTTAGCCCCGGGGGTAAATTCCACTGTACTAGATAGTTGGCTTTGTCTTTGCGCTCTCGCACAGTGGCTAAGTCCTGCCCAATCAAGCGCATTTCCTTGATTAGTTGCCAACTTAGCCCAGCGTTTTCTAGTACTTGTTCGAGGGAGGCGCGATCAATCGCTTTGATAATCAGGAATAACCGCCCCTCTGTTTCACCGATTAGGGCTTCGATTAACTCTCCCTGGGATTTTGATGCGACTGTGGCAATGCGCTCCAATATCTCGCTCACCTCTTCTTTTGTCCTTTCTTGTCGATCATCCTCTACTAGATATAGATTCATAATTCATCTGAAATACATTTACGATACACTTGAGTTTACTGCCTTTGGGAAAAAAAAGCAATATTTTCAAGCGCATCAAAACGCCGCGGCCAGAACCCTTGCCTTGGCTGATATGCGTGACCCGATTGATAACCGCCCTTATCTGGCTGAATTTTTTTCGGCCAAAGACTTGACAAACTTCAAAATTTCTGCTAACCTTGTAGTATAATGGGAATCCGTGTCGGCCTACGAACCCTCTTTTTAACTCTTTCTCAAGAATAAAAATTTTAACCCGAATTGCCGGTAGTAGCTAAACTAAGAGCAGTACCACGGGAAACGGTGATTATGGAAGTTATTTGCACGCGTCCCCACTGTCCGAGACCGCGTAATCAGTGCCTAGACCTAGACGATAGCAATCGTTTAACCTCGATCGAGCAGAAATATTGTATTACTTGCGGGATGCCATTAATTTTGGGGGGACGTTATTTGCCTGAACGTCTATTGGGACAAGGAGGATTTGGGGCAGCATTTTTAGCAGTAGATCGTTATAGTCCCAAAAAAGCTAAATGTGTACTCAAACAATTTCAACCCTCCGGTAATTTAAGTCCCCAAGCTTTAGAAAAAGCGAAAAATTTATTTTTTCAAGAAGCGCACGTTTTAGAAGATTTAGGACGAGAACATCCTCAAATCCCCGATCTCTATGCTTTTTTCCCTTTAAAAGTCAAGAATCAATTAACGGGAGAAGAAGAGCAATTTTTCTATCTGGCCCAGGAATATATCGACGGTAAAAACTTAGAAGAAATTCTCCAACAGCAACAAAAACCCTTTCAAGAAAGTGAAGTTAAAAACATTCTCAAAGAATTACTTCTTATCCTCAAATTTATCCATGAAAATGGTTCCATTCACCGGGATATAAAACCATCTAACATCATGCTATCCAAAAATGGCCGTCTCTATTTACTCGATTTTGGTGCAGTAAAACAGGCTACTAATAACCCCAATAATACACAAGAGAAATCCACAACAATTTACTCAGCTGGATTTGCTCCTCCCGAACAACAATTAGGCAATCAGGTATCAGCATCCACAGATTTATATGCCCTAGCAGCTACCTGTGTTATACTCTTAACTAATCGTGATCCTGATGATATATACGATCCGCAAAAACAGGTCTGGAATTGGCAAAATTATGCCCCTAATATCAGTGCAGATTTGGCCCAAGTATTCAATAAAATGTTACTAGCAAATCCCCTGGATAGATTTCAATCCTGTGGAGAAGTTTTAACCGCTTTAAATCCTCCTCCCCCACCTTCCCCAATTCCCCCATCTTCCCCATCTTCTCCAGTGATGAGAAAAACTTCCCGCTTTTCTCTTGGGGAAACTTTCGCTAATGCTGCCTTTACAGGGTTTGAGGGGACATTATTAGTAATTGCCTTCAATAGTTTAGTCCCCTCGGTAGGAATTGTCATCGCCTTTATGATCTTAGGTGGCTTAGTTTGGGCATTATTTAAAAAAGTAATTGAAGGAAAAGATATACCAATTATCGCAGCAATTACTCTCGCCTTGATGTTAATTCCGCAACTGCAAGGCAGCCTAAGTTTTCCTGAAATTGCTATCATTGCCGTGATGGCAGCTATCGGGGCAATTGCTATTACTGCCTTTTTCCGGTTAATATATCAGATAATTTTGCGATTATTTTAAAACCCTGAAAGTTGCCAAATTATCATCACTACCGCCGGTAATCGTGCCACCGAGGTCTAAAATAGTTTGCAGATAGTCGAGGACTTCCTGAGAAATTAACTCACCCGGCATCAAAACGGGAATACCGGGGGGATAGGGACAGATAACATCAGCGCTAAGACGATCGAGGGCATTTTTCCGGGATACTATCTCTGTAGGGGCAAAAAAAGCCTTTCTAGGAGAAATAGCCAAATTTGCCGTGACTGGAGCAGGAGTGAGGGGTAAACTGGTAGAGGAAGGAGATTGAAGGGATTGAAAAGCAGTAATTAGGCGATTAATGTGTTCGCGATGATTGCCGATGGAGATAATAAAAGTAAGTTGGCTTAAAGTCGGTAATTCTGCGGTGACAGCGTATTTTTCTCGCAAAATATCGTCTATTTCGTAACCAGTTAAGCCAAAATCTTTGACGATTACCGTTAAACGAGTGCGATCGAACCAGTGACAACCCGGGATAGAATGGGGAAAGTCTAAAACAGAGATATTAGGAATTTTATCGAGTTCTTTTCGGGCAGAAGCGGCTAAATCGAGGGTTTTGGTCAGTAAATCTAGTCCTTGCGTCGCCATTTGCTTTCTAGCACTATCAAGGGAAGCGAGAAGTAGATAACTAGGGCTAGTGGTTTGAACTAATTGTAAGGCTCGATCGACTTTTTCGGAACTAATGCGATCGCTTTTTAAGTGTAACATTGATGCTTGAGTTAAAGCCCCTAAAACCTTATGGGTGGACTGAATAGCCATATCAGCGCCGAGAGAGAGGGCAGCCGGAGGTAAATCGGGATGAAAGGCAAAATGAGCCCCGTGAGCCTCATCAACGAGCAGCGGGATGGAATAATGATTGGTAATCTGGGCGATAGTTTTTAAGTCACAGCAAACCCCTTGATAGGTGGGAGAGACTACCATTACCGCTTTTGCGTCGGGATGAAGTTTCAGGGCATTTGCGAGGGATTGGGGGGTTATATTTAAATTTAGATCGATAGTGGGATTATATTCGGGATTGATAAAGATAGGCTGCGCTCCGGAGAGAATTAAGCCCGAAATTGCCGATTTATGAATATTTCTCGCCAAAATAATTTTATCTCCCTCGCCGCAAGTGGCTAAAATCGCCGCAATAATGCCACAACTGGAACCATTGACTAAAAACCAGCTTTTATCTGCCCCAAATGTCTCGGCTGCTAAAATTTGCGCTTCTTTAATCACTCCCGTCGGGGCAAACAAATTATCCAGGTCGGGTAATTCGGGTAAATCGGCTTTAAAGACGCTTTTTCCTAGTAAATTACTTAAATCTTCCCCGATTCCTTCCCCCTGCTTATGCCCTGGCGCATAAAATGGTACATCTAAACTATTGACTTTTTTTTGCAGTTGTGATATTAGCGGAGCAGATTCTGGCGAAGGCATTTTGGGAAGGGATTATGAATTATGGCTCTCTTGGATTTGGTGGGTAAAATGTATTCTAAGATACATTCCTCCCAGCGAGGGGGTGGAAGGAACCACTCCAGACACAGAGGACACAAAGATTGATCGCTTTTCTAGTAAGTTAAACTGGTCGCAACGCGCTCGCTACGCGAGATCACACAAAGAATAAGAGAGCCGGAAAACTTCGTACCTCACTATTAAGATAACTGCTCTAACATCTCTAGGGACATTTAAGGCTTTTTAGACCCTATATCTGGGCAACGGTCAGACTTTCATCGAGAAATTAAGCGAAAATCCCGACCATATTAAGCGGATTTAGCCGATAGCATATCTCGAAAAGAACGCCATCCTAAGTCTGATATAGCACGGGATAGCTTACGGTTTTAACCATTCCTGATGTGTTGAAATCTTCTAAAACTATCGTAGTGAAAAAGCCAATTAGGCAAGGGATTCTCCCACTTCTAAGAGGGGACAAAAGGGAAAATAGGGAGAAACCGTCCAACGATAGAATTTTTTGCTGCTGGTGGACTGAAGATTAAAACGCAGGGAAACAAAGGGGAAAAAGGGAGATACGGAACAATTCCAACTGAAAGCCGGCTTAGAACTGCTATTATCGTCTTGCAAAGACCAAGCAGGGTATTGAAAAACCTCCCGGACGAGGGATTTTCCTTCATCGCTAACTTGGGCGCAGCTGCGACTAATGCCCGAAACCAAACAGAGACTATTCCCGATACAATTATCATTGGAAGCCACGATCAGGAGATCTTCCCCAGTGGTGGTTAGGTCAAAAGCGATAAAATCTCCACCTTGCCAACGACTAAGGACTTGTCCCTGGGCATTCTGGTAGATAGCGCTGCAGTTTTCGGGATCGAGAAGACGATTACTATCGGGATCTAAGTAACCGCAAACCTTGCCCATCAGACGAGTTCCATCCTGAAACCCATAGACCCAATCAAAGGTATCGATGTTAGCGGCCTTTTGATTGTTTTTGTTAACCAATAGTAATCGATCGCTGACCACGGTTATTAATTCTCTATAAAACTAAGCTTCCCTTAATAACAAAGGTATCACTAAATACTAATTTCCCAACGAAAAGATTTATTAATCTTAACTTGTTGGCCCTGGGGGAGAGTGGACTGGTCAACTTAAATCAAGGCCAAAACCTGCTATCTTATGGGGAGACAAAAATTATCTAGATCTTGTTTTAGCGAGTGGTAGTAAGGGCATGGCGTACAAGCGGGTATTATTAAAACTGAGTGGGGAGGCCCTGATGGGCAATCTCGGCTATGGGATCGACCCGATGGTGGTTTCCGCTATCGCTCAGGAAATCTCCGAAGTGGTTGACCAAGGCATCCAATTGGCGATCGTGGTCGGTGGGGGCAATATTTTTCGGGGGGTGAAAGCCGCCTCGGCCGGCATGGATCGGGCCACGGCCGATTATATTGGTATGATAGCAACAGTCATGAACGCCATGACCTTGCAGGATGCCCTAGAACGAGCGCAAGTACCGACCAGGGTATTAACGGCGATTGCGATGCAGGAATTAGCTGAACCCTACATCCGCCGGCGGGCCATCCGTCATCTGGAAAAAGGTCGGGTGGTGGTTTTCGGTGCGGGATCGGGTAATCCTTTCTTTACCACCGATACCACGGCAGCCCTACGCGCTGCCGAAATCGATGCGGAAGTGGTGTTTAAAGCGACGAAAGTGGATGGGGTTTATGATTCCGATCCCTCTCACAACCCTAACGCGCGACGCTTTCAAAGTCTCACCTACGGTCATGTGCTGACCCATGATCTGCGGGTGATGGACGGAACTGCGATCGCTCTGTGCAAGGAAAATAATATTCCGATAGTCGTTTTCGATCTGTCGGTAGCAGGTAATATTGTTCGCGCTGTCAAAGGTGAACCCGTTGGAACATTGGTAGGAGGATTCTGTGAAGTTAGCTGAAGTTCAAGACCATATGCAGAAAACCGTCGAATCAACCCAGAGAGCTTTTAATACGATTCGTACCGGCCGCGCAAATGCTTCTCTTTTAGATCGAATCGTGGTGGAGTATTATGGCATGGAAACTCCCCTCAAGTCCCTGGCCACTATTAGCACTCCCGACGCAACCACGATCGCCATTCAACCCTTCGATCGTACCAGTATGGGGGCGATCGAAAAGGCGATTTCTCTCTCGGACGTGGGTTTAACCCCCAGTAATGACGGTCAGACCATTCGTTTGAATATCCCTCCCCTCACTAGCGATCGCCGCAAGGACTTGGTCAAATTAGCGGCGAAATTGGCCGAAGAGGGAAAGGTGTCTGTCCGCAATATTCGTCGGGATGCGATCGATGCTATCCGTAAACAGGAAAAAAGTCACGAAATTTCTGAGGATGAATCCAGGGATTTACAGGATCAAGTCCAGAAATCCACCGATAAATTTATCGCCAAAATCGAGGATTTATTAACGACAAAAGAAAAAGATATCATGACCGTTTAAGTTTTTTTCTCCTAAGAAATAGAACAGGCTTTTTGTCTGTTCTATTTGGTTTTTTATCCCTAGGTAAAAGCTAGGGGGTAGTGGGGAGGTTTGGGGGTGAAGTCTTTCCGTATCGAGGCATCTCAGGTTATCAAAAATTCGAGTTTAAAACCCCCTAATTTTATGACGGGGTAAGTTGTTGACTATCTCATTAAAGTCTTAGATTGTAAAATCTACAGCAATTTTCTGTTACACCAAATCAGCTGAAGCGTTCCACATCCTTGCCTAAAATCTTTGATCGCTGCCAAAAAAGTTTTTGGCTAAGAAAAATCCTAATCAATGGGTTGACAGCAGGAGATAGGAGGGACTTTTTGATAGTTTTTGTTTTCTGGACTTAATTAAGTACGTAGGCGTTAAAAATCATCAAATGCCCCCCTTATCAAGGAGGCTGTCCTTTAGTCACATCTTTCTTAACATTTCAAACCTTTGTAGCACAAGGCTTTCAAGACTCGGTTAACAATTTGTAATATTCCTTGTTGACACCCTTACTGACAAAGAAAAAACTGAAATCAAGTCAGGATAAGGGT
>NZ_JADBUZ010000249.1:0-4623 GCF_020245305.1 Microcystis sp. M20BS1
AGAGCAAGTTTCTTTGTTCTATGTTAAGATGTTGGTGGCTCATTTTGGGTCTGATTTGTTTTTGTTAATGATCAGACAGTACCTGATGAGCCTTTCTTTGTCAACTCTTGAGGTTGATGCGTTTCATTTTTGAATTGGCGCAATAATTACATTTTATCTAATATTATGGCTTGGAAAGAATACAATCTCGATCGCATTGCTCAGAAATTAGTTCTCGCTGCCAAACTACGAGACCGAGATTCTCTCAATCAATCTTTTAAAATGCGTGAATCCGTTTCCTATGGACTAGAAAGATTCTGGGGTGAACATCTGCGCTTACAATCCAAGGAACCCAATAAGGCACAATACTGGAAAGAAACTTGGGATAAATTAGTCGAAACCATGGCAGAAGCGGGGATTCCTATCCCTAACGATACCGTACAGGTAAATGATACCGAATCTGTTCAAGTAATGGCAGAAAAACTCTGGGAATTAAAGCTAGAAGACCAGAGAATTACCCTCGCTGTTTTAACGCAACTATGCGATTGTTTAGTTTGGTGGACTCAAAGATATAAAGGAACAAAGGAGCGATAAATTATATGGTTAATATTCCCGATATTGGTGACAAAATCCCCCTGATGTTTCGCGCACAAACCAAAGGGCGATCGCAATTACAATATATTGACTCTAAAAAAGATGAAAATGATAGCCAAAAATGGGTAAAGGAATGGATAGAACGAGTCGATGAAAATCCTCCCCAATTTGGTCAAGAAGTAAAAACCAAAGAATATCAAATATCGTGGCGATTCGTCACTAATGGGGGACAAGATGAAGGAATAATTCGGCCTGTAATGGGTGCTTATGGCATACCATTTTATCCCGGTTCCAGCATGAAAGGAGCCTTTTGTCAAGCTTGCACCCCCGAACAAAAACAACGTTATCACCTCGAAAAAGATAGCGATAACCCTAGTCTTTTGCGCTTCCATGGCGGTTATCCCGTTAATGATTGGACGGAAAATCTTTTAGATATTGTTCACCCGCAACAGGGATGGCAAGTAAAAACCCCAAACACTCGACAAAAACCCAGTGGAGAAAGTGGTTTTGCTTTAATTTCTCTCTATCAACCTACCCTAAAATTTGGCATTTCTACCTCAATAGAACAACCCGATTGGGAGGAGATTTGGACTATCTGGGAAAGAGCTTTAGAATCTGGTCTAGGATGCCGTGTTAGTAGCGGTTACGGCTTACCAAAAGACATTAAACCTTCAAAAGAACCTTTATATAAATGTTTTCTGAAAGGGCAAGGAATGGCTCCTAAAAGCCTCGATGGTGCAAGGGAATTTCGACCCAATATTTTTCGAGGAGCAATTCGCGGTCATGCCTTGCGTATTTTTGGCGGTTTAACTGATGCTAAAAATGCCGAAAAGTTAGTTAATCAGCTATTTGGAGGAATTGACGGAGAAGCAACCCAAGGTTTACTAGCGGTCGATTTTTGTGTCAACTCTCTAGAGTTAGGAACCTTTGCCAAGGGTTACAAGGAACCCACCTACACAGTAACAGGAGAATTGCGCTGGATTCTCACCCAATCCCAATCTCTCCCCGAAAACCAGCAAGAATGCTTAAAAAAATTAATTTGTTTTCTCACTCGTTTTGCCATGTTATTAGGAGGATTTGGTAAATCATGGCGACGAGCAGATCATAGTATTTTCTATGAGGATTATTATCCCAATAAACCCTTAATTGGCTGTCATTGGCAATGGGGGGATAAAAGTTCTTTAATCAACGATAATAAAGTCATAGATTTAACTCATGTTCATCCCTTTATCAAAGATGTTCGCACTATTGCTAAACAATGGATGTCCTTACAACAAAATATCCCCATAACTCCCGATAATAGTGCTAACTGGCGAGAAAGTTGGCATCCTAAAAATGTCGAAGTTTGGGGAAGAATTGCCGAAGATAAAGATGATTCCCTGTCCATAAAATGGCTTCACAAAGCCTATCAAAAATTGGATAATTTAAGTATCTATAAAACCTCGGTGACAGGAAGTATCGATCAAATTGGTTGTCTTTGGCATCGAATGTATCCCCTTGTGAATATTATCACTACTGAACAGGGCAAAAAAAGACCGAAAGACACCTATAAATATCTAGAATTATTAACAATTTTTCCTGATGACTCTGATGATTGTGCTTATTTTCTAGGTTTTCTAGACGAGAATAATGGTCAAGCGGGAAAATTTCAAAAACTTTGGCCGAAATAATCCCGTTTATAGTTAAGTACCTAAGCAAAATTAATGACAAATTAGGATTAGTTGGAAACATAAAGAGTAAGGCTAATTCATTAATTAGCCTTACTCTTATCCCTTACCTATTAGATCAAATAGAATTAGTTGGAAATCACTTTTTATCGAATCTAATTCTAGGTGGTGGACAATCCTTACTTATTAGGTCAAATAGGATTAGTTGGAAACGCAATCGCCTCGGGGTTCGTAATGACCGGAAACCCCACCTTACCTATTAGGTCAAATAGGATTAGTTGGAAACAGTTTAGAAACGGTATATTTTGACATATAACCGTTCTTTCCTTACCTATTAGGTCAAATAGGATTAGTTGGAAACAACTCTATCTCTGGACGGTTCCAGAAATAAGTATTTCTGCCTTACCTATTAGGTCAAATAGGATTAGTTGGAACCTAAAAAAGTAGGGCTAATTCCGGAATTAGCCCTACTCTTATCTCTTACCTATTACTGGACTTCCCTGTTGACAAAAGGCCATAACCTGTGCTGTAGGAGGGATTAAAAGAATTTCCGCCGCCCCGTTACTGGGTACAAATTAGGGAAACCCCTAATAAATCTAACGCATGATTGTTGTAGTTCAGTCGGTCAAGTTATCTTAGAAAAACGATAACTTCCTTCTCTAATCGTACATTCTACTGTATGCAAGCAAATTGTCCCCAGGTCTTCCAACAAAGTCCGAAAACTATGCACAGGGAGGTTTTCTTGATTCCGTTTTTTTCTCTCTTTAGATTGAGCGGATTCACTGCGACTAGCTTTAATCACATTCAGAGAACTATCATCAATTTCTTCATCCTCAAATAACCAAGGAGCCAAGCACTGTTTTAAATGCCATTCCACATAATAAGCCAACATACACAAAAAGATATGGGCTTTGATTCTATCACCCTGATAATGATAGATAGGACGCACCTTTAAATCAATTGACTTATAACAGCGAAATGCCTCCTCCACTTGAGATACACTTTTATAAGCTTTAACCGTTGTCGCTGCATCCATCAACATTTACTACCAAATCATTACCAGCAGGTGCAGAGCAGAAGAAGTTAAGAACATTCCCCGCAATAATGGCCAGCAGTGGCCGGAGAAATAAGGCGGGGAATGCCTGCTTGAGCTAGAGGTTCTGGAACAGTACGTTGGTGTTACTGAGAGTAGGAGATCCCGTCAACGTGACGATCGCCAACGGACTGAAGGTTGATCCCGCGGAACCATCGGCATCGTAGGAGAGTACCCCGCCGCTGTAGGTGAGGTAGCCAGCTGCAAGGGCGTCGGTATAGTTTGTGGTTCCCAAAGACACGCTACCCAAGGACGTGAAGGCGCTGGCACCAGTGGTATTGAACACGATGGTGTCGGTATCGCCGGAAATTGCACTGAAATTGGTAATCACATCCTGCCGGTCGTAGATGCTCAGGAACTGGAAGGTGTCGTTGCCGCCGCTACCAGCGAGGGAATCATTGCCGAACCCGCCGACGATGGTGTCATTACCATTACCACCATTGATGATATCATTGCCAGATCCGCCGTAGATCAGATCAAAGCCGCCGATTCCGCTGATGGTGTCGTTGCCGGTGCCGCCCCTGATAGTGTCGTAGCCGTTGCCGCCGTCGATGATGTCGTTGCCGTCGCCGCCATTGATGGTGTCAGTGCCTTCGCCGCCATTGATGGTGTCATTACCGGTTGATCCGGTGATGGAATCCGCTCCAGCTGTACCTGAGCCAATCACACTGCCGCCTCCAGACGGACCATCATTCGGGTCAGGACCGCCGCCCACGGTCATAGCGATGTTGGCCGAATTGGCAACACCCTGGTTGCCAGCGGTATCGAAATAGCCATTGGACACCGCCACTGTTCCCGTTGGCGACTGGAAGTTGGTGGCAGTGAACGTGGCGGTGTAGCTGCTGCCGCTGCCGGTGAAGTTGCTCAGCACCCCGTTGGTCAGGGTCACGTCGCTGGCGGCGAAACCGCTTACGGCTTCGCTGAACTGGAAGGTAACTGTAGTGCTAAAGTTCTGGCCAGTGAGCAGTTGGCTGGCAAAGTTGATGCCCACTGTCGGATTGAGCGTATCAATCGTCACCGTATCCGAGCCGGCTCCACCATCTTTGCCCGCCACGTCGGTGTAGCTGGCCGCTGCCACGGACACCGAGCCGGTGGTTTCCACCGCATCGTCGGCCGTGAAGATGGCCGTATAGCTGCTGCCATCCACCAGGGTGAAGTCGCTCAGGGTTCCACCGCTGACGTTCACATCACTGTTGTCAAAACCGGCGACATCTTCGCTGAACTCAAAGGTTACCAGAGAACTGTTATCGCCGTCGTTGAGGGAAGGATCAACGATATCGACTGCGAGGG
>NZ_JADBUZ010000025.1:0-4118 GCF_020245305.1 Microcystis sp. M20BS1
CAAATTAGTCCCCCCATAGAACCCCCTTGAGCCATCTTGCACACTTTTCTCTTTTTGTCAAATTTTATGTTAAGAAAGATGTGACTAATGGATAGCTTGATAAGGGGGGTGTCTGACAACTTTTAACGCCTACCTACTTAGCAATTGTTCACAGTTTGGAGAGTTTTGTCTGTTAATCAGAGTTTTAGATTCGGATTGAGTCTCAGGGTTTCGACTTATCCAAAACTCAGATTATCCAAAACTGAGATTTATTTAGTTTTAAGCTGTGAAGATTGGGGAGCGTTTTCTCCTTCTACGACAAAAGATTTCACATGAGAACCTTGAAACTTTTCCATATTGCTCACTCGCCACATGGCTAGGGGAAAAGTAATAGCAAATAAACCAAAAAGTCCCACTAATATCCAGACGATATCGTGCATTTTACGCGAGGAAACCTTTCTAACTTGAGCGTTCATTTTGTCACCTCCTAGGCTTTAAGTTAAAGGTAAATAGGGAAATAGTGGATGCCATGACATGGCCGTGGCGGCAATCATGAGGGCAAAAAACCAAAAGAGAATGGTCTTAGCTTTTATCTGGCGATCTTTCCAAAGATAATGCAGTATCGGCCAACTGACTAACCAGCCAATTAATAACATCGTTTCTTTGCCGGTATAACTGCCGATATTGCCCCACATTTTGCTAGGATTTTTACTGCCAGGTATCCAACTACCCAAATTCCAAAGGAAAGTTTCTACGGTTTTTGAATGGTCTGCATCGGAAAAATGGTGAGCAACCATCATTAAAAAACAGCCAATACCAGCACTAATAATCGCCGCCGCTGCTGGGCCAGAAGTGGCAGGGGAACGTTTGGCACCTTCGGCTAAACCTTGGGGAAATTGTTTTAAAAAAGCCCAGATTTTTCCATACCAAGGACTATCGACGTAACGTTGAGTCATCAGATTTGTTCCTATTTTTTCAGAGTTCGTAAGTGTCTAAAACCGAAAAGTCCCACCGCTAAAAGTCCCCAGCCGTATTACCAGCAGTAGGGAAATGACCGACGATTTGACTTTGGTTGCTAATGCTGGCCGCCCTCGTATCCGTACCATCGGGGCTAAGTTTACACCCCCTAGGGCGGGAGCGGCGATAGATAACCCGAAAACCGTAGCTAAAACGAGCAAAAGTTTAATTTTGTTCACTTTTGAGGTAAAGTAGCTAAATAATGGTTTACAGGGCGTGAATTTTGGCAACACCGAGGCCGCTAACGAGTCCACCCATGGCAAAAAACATCATCGCCATCAGGGCAATGCAAGTGACCGTTAACACCGGTCGATTAGCTTTGTCTAGGATTGAGTCGCCGTATTTCCAGAGAATCCAAGTGCAGGCCACGCCTAGGGGTAGGATAAAAAGGACGCTGAATTCGTGGTATTCCATGAGGACGTATTGACCGAGGGGCGAATTTTCCTTTAGCCATGCCCGCGCACCGCCAAATTCTAAACCGGCCCGATAGCGCATATAGGCTAAATTGCCAGTGGCGATCGCCAAAAAAGCGAGGACGGTGGACCAGAAGGTGAGGGTTCGCATTTGCCGCAAAATTTTGCCAGAACCTCTGAGCAGGGGAAAAGCGAGATGACCAGCGTAAACAATCACGACTAGGGCTAATAGGGAACCAAAACCGTGAATTGTGCCTAGCCATCGCTGCCACGGACTCGGATGCAGCAGGTTGACGAAGGGCAGAAATAAAAATAGGCCCGCCGAGAGGATTCCTAGCCCATAGACGCAAACGGTGGCTATATCTAGGGTTTTCGGAAAATCAATTTTTTCTGATTCTGTGGTATAAGATGACATCGGTTTCTCCTTAACGGTCTAGAGAAGCTAAGTGGGATTATTTCTCATTTAGCCCGGAATCTTGTTAGAACAAGTCCAGAGAGCATATTTGTCCAACCATCAGAGTATTTTTGGACTGAAGGTGACAATAAATAGAGTCAAGACTTGAATTTCGCCAATTCAAGTCTGAATTGCATCCCTGTCTGCTCTACAGCGTTTCTCGGATATATGAGGTATGTTTTCGCAACTGAGAATTCTTACTTCGGCAAGGTTTAACTTACAATTCACCTTGACGAGAAACGCTACATCTTTATATGATCCCTGATTCGGGGTGCGATAGTCAAGAGATTTTCAAGGAAGATTGTTAATAAAGTTTACGGATATTTTTACCTAGTTCTTCGTTACTTGGTATGGTTTGATCGGGTGGCATAAATCGACTACATCCTTATTAGATGAGCTTACCCTGAGAATCTGGCAAAGAAGGTTAGAAACTCAGTAAATCAAAGCTTTTAGCTTAACTAATTAGGTTACCGAGTTAAATCCCAAAATTAGGCGTTTTTATCGACAAAATTGTCGAATCGAATTTTAAACAAAAACACGATGCTGCAGGGACGGCATTTGTCGTCGCACCTGTTGCAGACGTTGGGGATTAATTTCGGCAATTGCCACCCCCGCTTCTTCCCCTGCGTCGGCTAAAACCACACCCCAAGGATCGATAATCATAGCGTGACCGTGGGTGTAACGGCGTTCATAATTATTGCCCGTTTGAGCAGGAGCTATTATATAACAAGTATTCTCGATCGCTCGCGCTTGTAACAAAACTTTCCAATGATCTTTCCCTGTAAAAGCTGTAAACGCCGCAGGTACAAATAAAACATCGGCTCCTTGCTGCGATAAATAGCGATAGAGTTCGGGAAAACGCACATCATAGCAAATCGAGAGGCCAATTTTGCCCAAGCTATCGGAGCCATAAATCGGCGGTAAATCGATTCCTGCCATGACTGTACTCGATTCCTGATAGGTGTTACCATCCGGGACATTGACATCAAAGAGATGGACCTTTTGATAACGGGCTAATTCCGCACCGTTGCCATCGACTAAAATAGCCGTATTATAAGCCTTATCGGGAATACCCATCACCGGCACGGGAAAACCACCCCCTAAAATAGTCACTTGAAACCGTTGGGCCATGGTGCGGAGGAATTTATCGGCTTTTCGGGCAATAGTCTCGGCCTGGGCGATTTTATCGGTTTCTGCCCCCATAAAAGCGAAATTTTCTGGTAAACCGATTAATTCCGCCCCTTTACCCACGGCAAGTTCGATCAATTCTTCAGCGGCAGCGAGATTTTTCTCTAAATCCGGCTGACTGGTCATTTGAATGGCGGCGGCGAGATAGGATTTCATGGGGGTTGAAGCTCTAGAGTCGGATAATCTCTGTAAAATTAATCATAACCTTCGATTATATCCAATTTCAGATATTTTGTCACCCCATGAGTAAAATTGTTTTCTGTGACTTTGATGGCACTATCACCGCCGTGGAAACTTTTGCGGGTATGCTCAAAGAATTCGCCCCCGATTTATCGGCCCAAATTATGCCCCAAATGTACGCCCGTACTCTGACTCTGCGCCGGGGTGTCCGTCAACTGCTAGAGTCGATACCGAGCCAAAAATACGCCGATATTCTCGCCTATGCCGAAAGCAAGCCAATTCGCCCCGGATTAGCCGAATTACTCGCTTTTTTACAGGAGCAATCCATCCCTTTTATTATTATCTCCGGTGGTATCCAAGGCATGATTGAAACGGTCTTAAAACGGGAGGGACTATTAGATAAGGTAACGGCAATTTATGGGGTCAATCTTCATACGCAAGGGGAATATCTGCAAGTTCACTCCGATTGGGAAAATGAGACGGAATTAGTGGCTAAAGCCTTGATTATGTCCAAATATTCAGGAGTAGAAACTATTGCGATCGGTGATTCTGTTACCGATATTACCATGGCTAGAAGGGCCGATCTAGTTTTTGCTAGGGATCGTTTAATCGATTATCTGCAATCGGAAAATCAACCCTATATTCCTTGGAATAACTTTTTTGAGATTCGCGAATATCTGTTATTGAGAGATTAGGGATTGGCTGTTAATTAGGTAGGGGTTAAAAATTGTCAGATACCCTCCTTGGATTAAGCTATCCATTAGTCAGATTTTTCTTAACAAAAAGAGAAGAAACTTAAAAAAAGGGGAAACGATTGATAGGTATAGTTTTGAAAGAAGGAATTAAGGTGGAGGTAAGCAAAAAAATGGAGAAATGGGCAGCCCAAG
>NZ_JADBUZ010000250.1:0-30685 GCF_020245305.1 Microcystis sp. M20BS1
TCCACCTAGGGCCATGAAGGCGCAGGGGAAGAGTAGTAAACCAGACCAACCGATGAAGACGAAACGGTCTCTTTTGAGCCAGTCATCGAGAGCATCAAACAGCCCTCTTTCTGGGGCGCGTCCGACAGCAATGGTCATGGGGGTTTTCTCCGAAAAATGTATATTATTGCTAAGATTCCGCGCTCTCTTCTCCATCTATCCGAGCAGGCCAGCAGATGTGTTGAAGAATTGTGAGAAATCTTTACTTTTCTTAACTTACACTATATTGGAAAAAATGGCTAATGTTTTTTGGGTCGATCTTAAGAAAATCTAAAATTTTTCGGGGAGACCACTTGCTGGGCGTTGCGGGAGGAGACCACTTCGTGCGCGTTGCGGGGGGGTTTGGGGAGATGGGGAGATATGCCGCCTCAATTGCTTGGTATTGTCGTCTTCACGTCTTTAGTGGAATGCTGGACACCTCTGTGCGGTAATTATCCCCAAATTGAGGTGATTAAACCGCACGGTGCGCTATTAAGTCCTATTAAGGGGTGTTAGACCGATGGAAGTGGGATACTATAATAGAGGAGGTTGCTCGACCGCAGGGAGCAGTATAATTAATAGTTAGGCTTCTCAACAATAGGGAATAAGATGTCAAAACTCAATGTAGATCAAAAAACGATTATTGAGCTATTGTCAGACAAAAAAGCTGATTTTCTCATACCCGACTACCAGCGTCCTTATGCTTGGAATGAAGAGCAATGTCAAACGTTGTGGGATGATATTTTTTTATTCTCTTTCCCTGACAATAACTACGAAGCATTTGATGAGAATGAAGAGTATTTTCTTGGTTCTATTGTTACTTATAAAAACGAAAATGGTAAGTCAGAGGTTATTGATGGCCAGCAGCGGCTTACAACCCTAATGCTTATGTTGCGAGCATTCTATGATAAGTTCGCCAATATGCAGGATACAAACTCAATACGTACTCGTGATCGCATTGAGAAATGCATCTGGAAAACGGATACTTTCGGCACAGCCGATAAGAATACGCTAAAAATTGATTCGGATGTCGCCACAGATAATGACAAAGAAGAATTACTTGAACTGCTACGTACAGGAATAGTTAAACAAGGTGCCAAGAGTCAATATATCCTAAACTATCAATTCTTTCAGAAAAAGATTGACAATTTTTTGCAAGAATTTCCTGGTTTGTTCCCTTATTTACCTGCTCGTACTTTAGGTAATTGTATCTTTCTGCCTATTGAAGCAGAGTCACAAGACACGGCTCTTCGTATTTTTTCGACGCTTAATGATCGTGGTCTACCACTATCAGATGCAGACATATTCAAGGCTCAATTCTACAAATACTATAGCACGCTCGGCAATAAAGATGAGTTTATTTCTGAATGGAAAAGGCTTGAAGAAATAACAGGCTCGGTGTTCAAACCAATCACTGGCACACCAATGGATGAGCTATTTGCACGTTATATGTATTTTTTGCGTGCTAAAGAAGGGAACAAAAGCTCAACAACTGAAGCTCTGCGAAAATTTTATGAACGCAATAAGTATCAGTATCTAAAACAACGCCATACAATTGACGAGCTAAAAGCTCTTGCCCTATTTTGGGAAAGCGTTTTTAACCAAGACAAAAACCGATTTTCTGAAAATATTCTTAAGAAGCTTTTTGTGTTAAACTATGCACCTAATAGTATGTGGCAGAACATAACATCAGTGTATTTTTTGCAGAACAGAACAGATGATGGGATGTTGGAAGATACAAAGTTCAGCAAGTTTTTAGATAGAATTACAGCCTTCATATTTGCTTATGCTGTTACAAACCCTGGCGTAAATGCGTTGCGTACCCCCATATATGATGAGATGGTTAACATTGTAAATGGTACTGATGCAACTTTTTCTAAGTACAAATTCAACCATGTGCAAACACGCTCATTCTTTGAAAACTATGTGTTTACTAATCAAAGGAGCATCACTCGCTCCCTGATTACATGGTATGCCTTCACATTTCCAAATCAACAGCTTCTTGATGTTAAGGAAATTTACCACTTAGAGCATATTTATTCGAAGAAGCGCCAAGAAATAGAAAACGGACTCAAATCGGAGACGAATATTGATTCTTTAGGCAACAAAATATTACTTGAGGCTAGTATAAATATTAGGGCTTCTGATTATCGCTTCGAAGATAAGAAGAAAATATACAGCGGTAAAAGGCGAGGAGGAAAAAACAAAGATGCGAGTAGAATTGCTGAAATAGCTGATCTCATTGGTTACAGCGAATTTGAAGAGAAACAAGTAATTGATCGTACCCAGAAAATTTTAGACAAGTTCTTAGAATTTCTACAGACAGAAGATTTGATAGCATATGGTGAGCTTTGTCTTTGTGCGGCTTTGGAATGAAAAAAGGGAGGGTCTTCCTCCCTTCCTTAATGGGTTACACAAGGGGTAAAATCTCTAGAAATGCGTTGTAAGGGAGCACATTGCAACGAGTGTGATCTCCGATCTTTTTGGGTGCGTTAATAAAATGTAACGCGCCTTATTTTGTTTTAACGCAAGCGATTGTCTCGCAGTAGATTCAGATCAGGTATAATGCCAGATAAGGCAGCAATTTAAGAAAATTTACAATCAAGGATATTTTGGCACTGGTCTCAAACGATAACAATGATGGAAATAATTTTTCAATAGAAAGAGATGTAAAAAATCAAGGTAAAACTACGATCAAGATCAATGTGCAAATTGGGAAAGAAGTCCTTGGAAAAATTGATATGCCTGAACATAAATCGGCTCTGAAAGAATTAGACAGGGGTCGTCTGCTTTTTTATGTGACTTTTGCAGGCGGCAAGGGATACCTTGATAATAAAATATTTCTAAGGGATGTTATTAATGCGTGAGTTAAAATATATAGCTGAAACTCCACTTAATCATAGGAAGGATTACGGTCAGTTTTTTACACCTATGTGCGTTGCTCGCCTCATGGTACAGTGGGTTTTAAAAGATAATCCAGAAACAGTATTAGACCCAGCGTTTGGCTTAGGCGTTTTTTATGATGAAGCAATAAAAATACCTTCAGGTAATCAAGTACATTTCATTGGATATGAGATTGATAGAAATATATTTGAGTTTCTCAATCGTAATGGTGACAGTCCTTATTTGAGAGTTATCAATAGTGATTACCTCGAAGCTGAAACTGAAAAATTTGACGGTATCATTTGTAATCCACCATATATGCGATTTCAGAAATTTCTTAAGCGTCATGATATATTACCAAAAATTGAAGAAAAAATAGGTAAGAAACTTATCGGTTACTCTAATATCTCTTCCGTATTCCTTGTCAAGTCTTTAAGAGAACTTAAAATCAATGGTAACTTGGCGTATATTATGCCTTTTGAGTTTTTTAATACTGGCTACGGAAAAGAAATCAAAAAAAGTCTCCTTGAAAATCATTTATTGAAGCAAATAATAATCTTTGCCAATGAAAAAGAAATTTTCCCAGAGGCAACGACAACCGTTTGTGTGCTTCTTTGTAAAAATGACGGAAAAAAAGAAACCATTAAAATTTTACAGATCAAAAAAAGTGATGAAATAGATAAAATATCTGATATTAGTAAATTCTATCAGTGGGAAATCGAACCATCGAATTTACCATACAACCAAAAGTGGACACCTATCATTTCATCATTGTTCACTGAACAAGTATCTCCAAATGGCTTCTGTAAGTTGTCCCTATACGGTACGTTTACGAGAGGTATTGCTACTGGCGCAAATGAATTTTTTGCGTTAAAAAAATCAAAAATTGAGCAACGGAAGTTGAGTGATAATAATATTTGTAAGTGTATTACAAAAAGCTCTCAAATCCGCAAAGCAGTATTTACTGAGCATGATTTTAATATACTATACAATGAGGATAAGCCAGTCCATTGTTTAGATGTAAAAGATCACGACAACTCTGAAATACGAAATTACATAAAAGAAGGCGAAAAATTGGGATACCATGGGAGGTATCTTACAAAAACAAGGAACACCTGGTACAAAATTGAAAAGAGAAAACCGGCTCCAATTTTATTCGGCGTCTTTAGCAGGGGCAGGTTAAAAGTAATACGCAATTTCACAACAGCAATAAATTTTACCTGCTTTCATTCCTTTTATCCAAATAAATTCGGAGAACAATGTATTAATAAATTATTTGTGTATTTGCTCAGTGATATTGGACAGGAAATAATAAAAATAAATAAACGAAGTTATGGTGATGAATTAGACAAGTTTGAACCAAGGGATTTGAACGATAGCCTATGTCCAAGCCAGAAACAATTTGAAATGATCAGTGATGAAGATGCTGAAGAAGTAATTAGTATTGCACAAAATGATCACCAAAAAGCAATTCTAATGAGTAATGCTCTGATCAAAAGACTTATGGACTCCCAACAATGCGCTGCAGCGGACGGCAATTCCGCTGCGCTCCATAGTGCGATCGCTATCGATGCAGGGTGCGTTCCCTAATCTGGATCCTACTGCTGCACCGATAGATTTTTGGGGAACGCACCATGCACATTCATTGAAGCAAGTGATTGCCAGCTAACAACGTCTCTGCACACCGACTACTGAATGAAAGTCAATCGGTTATGATGCTAGGGTTATCCCCACAGTGAACAGCAATCAGTGAACTGAAAACTCACCTCTGATCTCTGACTTCCCAACCCCTGCTATACAATGGTTTTTGACTTGTTTTTTGGAAGGGAACGCTAAACTATGTATTCGATCGATATTACCCTGAAACTTTCGCCCATCCCCATTTCCGTGCAGCGCAAGGAAGAAGCAGGAGCAGACTCTTTGTATCAAACAATTATTAACGCCATGCGATCGCCTAATCCCGAATTATTAGAATTAACCTGCGAAAAACAAACCGATAAAAAGGTGGCGGTTTTGAGCGATCAGATCAGTGCGGTGATTGTGTCACAAAAATCCGGGGCTGCATCCACCGGTAGAGTGCCGGGGTTTGTCACCTTAGCCACAGAATAGTTCTTGAATCAGTTATCAGTGAGCAGTAATCAGTAATCAGTGACAAGAAAACGGCAACCGCCTAGATAACACTTTCCACTGAAAACTCAAAACTCAAAACTGATAACTGATAAGCTGTTCATAATTTAAATTGCTCGTTGAGACGAGTCAAGAGGCACTCTTGCAAGAGGCAACAGTAAAGGGATTGGAGGAGATTGGGCTGATCATTAAGAATAAGCGGTTTAAATAGGGTTTGCGGCAAAAAGTACGGGCGAAGCATTCGGATAGAAAATCTACGGTTTCATCGATAGGTTATTGCCCGAATGCTTCGCCCCTACAGGACTCGGGCCGATGAAGACGCAAGGTTTGGAAGCACGATTCTCTCAAAATCTTGTACCTGTGGGAGCAAGAAAAGCCACAAAACCCCTATCTTGCCTACATTTCACATTTATTCAGCAAGCCCTAAATAAGTCTTAGCTTAACTGATAACTGATAACTGATAACTGATAATTCATGACTATAAAAGTAACAGACCTCTGCTTTAGCTGGCCGAATGGGAAATCAGTATTAAATGGCTGCTCTTTACAAGTTCCTAGAGGGGAATTTTGGATGTTGTTGGGGACAAATGGCAGCGGTAAATCAACCCTGCTGCGGCTCTTAGCGGGATTATTAAAACCTAGTCGCGGGGAAATAGAGATACCTAACCCCCTCGGTTTTGTTTTTCAAAATCCCGACCATCAGTTAGTTATGCCAACAGTGGGGGCAGATGTGGCTTTTGGGTTGGTATCCGAGGGTTTATCCACGCCGGCAATTCGGGCGCGGGTGCGGGAATCCCTAGGGGCGGTGAATTTATTAGAAATGGAAAAACGACCGATCTATGCTCTCAGTGGCGGACAAAAGCAAAGAATCGCCATTGCGGGGGCTTTAGCTCGTCATTGCGAGGTTTTGCTCTTTGATGAACCCACTGCCCTTTTGGATGGGGATACCCAAATAGAATTAGTCTCTCAAGTGCAGAACTTGGTCAAAAACCGGGGGATTACAGCCCTTTGGGTGACGCATCGCCTTGATGAATTGGATTACAGCGATGGAGCATTTTTGTTGGAGGGTGGCAAGGTAGCGGATCAGGGAAATCCCCTAGAATTAAAAGCGAGATTATTGGCAAGTGTGGCGGTTGAATCTTAAATTTTTTGTTAATATCATTAGGACGCTGTTTTTTAGAACTGCCCTTAATGCTACACCAATTACTCTCAAAGCCATGGTTAATTCTTCTGATCGTTCCCTTCTGCTGGTTGACGGCTACAACGTCATCGGCTCTTGGCCGTCCCTGAAAAAAATTAGCGATCGCCACGGTCTCGAACCGGCGCGAGACAAGTTAATTGAAACCCTAATCGGTTACACCCACCATCAGGGTTATCAAACCCAAATCGTCTTCGATTCCTACCTTCAAGATACCCCCGGCAGCCAAGAACGCTACACTAACCATTTATCGGTTTATTTTACCGCCCACGCTCAAACCGCCGACACCTATATCGAGAAAACCTGTGCCGATTTTTGGCACGATCGCGCCCCAGCTATCGGACGGATTATCGTCGCTACCTCTGATAATGCCCAAAAAATGACCGTTATGGGTTATGGGGCCCACTGGATTTCCGCTCAACGTCTGGAAGTCGAGGTGGATTTAACCGGTCGTCGTCTGAGAAAATCCCAGAGTTCTTCTCAAAGTCCCAAAGGGCGTTTTTTATTCCATTCTCTCGATGCTCAGGTGCAACAGAAATTAGAGAAAATGCGCCACGGAATTAGTTATCAAAAACCTTGACAAATTACCTCAAATATGTATCGACAAAAATCCCCATTAGAGGCACAGGTAACTGTGTCTCTAAGCTTTTCAAGGTCAGTTGCGGTTCAGGGGATTTTGTCAAAAGCTGTTCGATCTAAACCACTGGTTTCACAGCTGCAATTCTGCTAAACCTAAATAATAAATTCCCGTGGGTGTCACTTGGAAGCGACAGGGTAAAACCTTGACTCCTTTAGCCACTGCTTGACGCAATAACTGCCCATATTTAGCATCTTTACTATCCCCCGGAGCAAACCGGTCACAATCACCCCGATTAATAAAGTAGAACATAATCGCCTCCGCTGCCGGCAATAAAGCCATTAATTCCTGTAAATGCTTCTGTCCTCGCGTGGTGACAGTATCGGGAAAAAGTGCCGTTTCTCCCTGATTCCAAGTGGTATTTTTAACCTCGATATAGGTGAGGGAATTATCCTCATGGGTCAAAAGAAAATCAATTCTACTGCCGTTATTTTGACCGTAGGCCACTTCCGATCGCACTTCGGTGTCATTTTTGACCAAATCGGGAAAAACCCCTTGCAACAGGGCATTTTTCACCACCTGATTAGGAAGATTGGTATTAACTCCCACCCAAGTTTCCCCCAGTTGAATCATCTCCCAGGTATAAGCTAATTTTCGCTTCGGGTTATCACTACGGGAAAGATAAACCGGTTGACCCTCTACGCATACATCTGTCATCGGTCCGGTATTAGCGCAATGGGCCGTAATTAATTCTCCGTTGTCCAGTTGTATGTCGGCAAAAAAGCGTTTGTAACGTTTAATTAAAATACCCTTGACAAGAGAAGGGTATGTGTGAACTAACAAAGAAGTCATCAAATTTCTGCCGAGGAATATAAGGTAAAGAATAGCCTTTTTTTGGGAGCTTAACCTGAAGACAGGAGACCTTTCAGTTATCAGTGAACAGTGATCAGTAAACAGTAATCATAGTATTTTCCTTTATTCGTAGCAGGCATTTTACTCTCTTGGGTTTGGTGGGTAAAATGTATTCTAAAATACATTCCTGCTGGCGAGCAAATGGAACGAACCACAAAAACACAAAGGACACAAAGATTGATCGGTCTTATATAAGTTAAACTTATCACACAAAGAATAAGAGAGCCGGCATTTTACTCCCCTCTCCCTTTGGTTGTGGGGGTAAGGGAAATTAACCATCTCTGCGATTACTTTTGAAAAATGGCATCAGTGACAAGAAAACGGCAATTTTCTACTTAAGACTGTCCACTAAAAACTCACATCTGATAACTGATAACTGATAACTGATCACTGATAACTGATAACCGCTCAGGTACAATAAAAGCTTGAGGCTTAGTAGATATTGAGATTATGGGTAACACTTTCGGACGACTATTTCGGGTTTCCACTTTTGGAGAATCTCACGGGGGTGGGGTAGGAGTGGTTATCGATGGTTGTCCTCCGTGCTTAGAAATTTCTGAAGAGGAGATTCAAATCGATTTAGACCGTCGCAAACCGGGACAAAGCAGAATCGTGACCCCGCGCCGAGAAAATGACATTTGTGAGATAATTTCGGGCGTTTTTGACGGCAAAACCCTCGGTACACCGATCGCTATTTTAGTGCGGAATCAGGATGCTCGTTCGCAAGATTACAACGAAATGGCCGAGAAATTCCGACCTTCCCATGCGGATGCCACCTACGAAGCAAAATACGGCATTCGCAACTGGAAAGGAGGAGGCAGATCTTCGGCCCGGGAAACCATCGGCCGGGTGGCTGCAGGAGCGATCGCTAAAAAAATCCTTAAATCTGTCTATAATGTCGAGATTATCGGTTATGTGAAGCGAATTAAAGATATTGAGGCAATCATCGACCCCAACACCGTCACCCTCGACGAGGTGGAAAGTAATATAGTGCGTTGTCCCAACGGGGAAACGGCCGCCAAAATGATCGCCCTGATCGACCAAATTCGCCTGAATAAAGACTCGATCGGCGGTGTGGTGGAATGTGTAGCCAGAAATGTGCCGAAAGGTCTAGGAGAACCCGTTTTTGATAAGCTAGAAGCCGATTTAGCTAAGGGGATGATGTCCTTACCCGCGAGTAAGGGATTTGAAATCGGATCGGGATTCGCGGGAACCTTCTTAACCGGCAGCGAACACAATGACGAGTATTTTATCGATGATAACGGGGAAATTCGCACCACGAGCAATCGTTCGGGGGGCATCCAAGGGGGAATCAGTAACGGTGAAAATATTATTATCCGCACCGCTTTTAAACCGACCGCGACTATCGGTAAAGAACAAAAAACCGTGACGCGCAGCGGGGAAGAAACCACCCTGGCAGCCAAAGGAAGACACGATCCTTGCGTTTTACCCCGAGCGGTCCCGATGGTGGAAGCGATGATGGCTTTGGTATTATGCGATCATCTGCTCCGTTTTCAGGGACAATGTACGATTAGCGATCGCTTTTTCTAAACCTTTACCCGCGATGAAATTTTTATTCCTTCATTCCAATTTTCCCGCCCAATTTCGCCATTTAATCACGGTTTTGGCTCAAGACCCCGGAAATCAAGTGATTTTCGGCACTACCCGGCAGCAGGGAGAGATAGCGGGGGTAAAAAAATTTATTTACAAGGAAAGTCGCGCTGTTTCTCCCCAAACCCATCATTATGTCCGTCCCCTTGAAAGTGCGGTTTTACAAGGTCAAGCGGTTTATGGTGTTTGCCAACAACTGAAAAATCAAGGATTTTATCCCGATATTGTCTATGCACATTCTGGCTGGGGGCCGGGCCTATTTATCAAGGATATTTTCCCGAAAACTAAGTTTTTAGCCTATTTTGAATGGTTTTATCATGCCCATGGTTCCGATGCTGATTTTGATCCAGCGGATCCCCTTAATGCTGATGCCGAGGCCCGGATTAGAATTAAAAATGCGACGATCCTGATCGATCTGGTCAGTTGCGATCGAGGTTTATCGCCGACTATCTGGCAAAAACAACAATTTCCCCCCGAATTTCACTCGAAACTGACGGTTTTACACGATGGCATCGATACGGACTATTTCTGTCCCCGTCCCGATGTGCAGTTAGTGATTCCAGAGATAGGTTTAGATTTATCCGGTGTTAAGGAGATTGTCACCTATGCAACCCGGGGAATGGAACCCTATCGCGGTTTTCCCCAATTTATGACGGCTGTTTCCCTAATTTTAGCCCGTCGGCCTAACTGTCATATCGTGATTGTCGGGGAGGATCGGGTTGCTTATGGGAAAACTCTACCGGACGGCAAAACCTATAAACAATTGATGTTAGAAAGCCTTTCTTTGGATTTATCCCGGGTGCATTTTACCGGTTCTCTGCCCTACGGTCAATATAAACAGGTTTTACAGGCATCGGCGGCCCATATCTATCTTACCCGTCCTTTTGTGCTGTCCTGGTCAATGTTAGAGGCTATGGCCATGGGTTGCGTCGTGATTGGTTCCGATACTCCCCCCGTGCGAGAATTAATTACTGATCGGGAAAATGGTTTATTAGTGGATTTCTTTTCTCCCCAACAAATAGCCGATCGCGTGGATGAAGTGTTAGATTATCCCCAGGGTTGGCAAAATCTGCGTTTAAATGCCAGGGAAACTATCAAGCAACGCTACGACCTCAAACAATGTTTACAGGAGCATCTAGATTGGTTATTGAGTTGATGAAATGATACTAAATCCGTTGAGTATAGACTACTTATGATGACAGGCAAAAGGCAACAGGCAAAAGGGTGAATAAATAATCAGTTTTTAATAACTGGATTTAGTATTAAACTTATCACAGAAAGAATAAGAGAGTCGGCATTCTGCAACTTTTAAGTTAACCCATAATCTTTAGATAGGCAGAAAAAATCACCATTTTCTATTGTTATGTTGATTCAATAATTTTTATCCCTGCTCTAAATTCTCGCAGTGCTTGAGCATGATTTTCTGTATTAATACAACGCATCAATAAACCTACATCTAAACTCGGTAAAAGTTGCGATTTACTAACAGCTTCATATCCCTCATTTCCTAAACTATAAAACAATAATTCATCATTCATCCAAAACCAAACTTCAGGGATTTGTAACCGTTTGTATGCTTCCAGTTTATTAATTCCTCCACTACTAACAACCACCTCAATCACTAAATCAGGATGTTTTCTATTGGCTCCCAACTCATAGGATTTATCACCTTCTCTTTTAACCTTTTCAAATTCATTTTCTAAGGTGACAGAACCAGTAGGAGTAAAATCTAATCCCAAAAATTCTAAATAAATTTCTAGTAAAGCACCAATACGTTCTTTGATAGTTTCGTGTTTTTTCCCTGGCATTTTTCTAATCTCCAAAACTCCATCTAAAAAAGATAACTTTAACCCTGGGCGATCAATTAGCTGTTCAACAGCTTTAAATTCTCTCCAGGTTAAGTCACTAATTAAAATTGGTTCTGCTTCTCGTTCAATGAGTGTAGTTATCATAATTTAAACCCAAATTTAGAGCGTGAATTTTGTTGACTATGATATGATATAAAAACAGAGTATCATAAAAAACATCATGCAAGCATACAAACTCAAAGGAAAAATTGATCAATCTGGTAACTTGCTGATTACCGAACCATTGAATTTACCCCCCGGAAATGTGGAAATTGTAGTTTGGGCAGCCACAGACACCCTTGATCATACCACAACCCCAACCACTGAACCAGCACCAGAAACACCAAAAAGAAAATCTAGGATCAAAGCATTTCAGGGTTTATTTGAAAATGCCTCTGCCATTCCGGCAGACTTTGATCCAGATCAAGCTAAATATGAATATTTAAAGGAGAAATATAACCTGTGAAAATCCTGATAGATACTAATATCATTATTGATAATGACTTAGAAAGAGAACCTTTTTGGAATGCAAGTGAACAAGTTTTATCACTAATTGAAAAAGGCACAATTGCAGGTTATATTTCCGCCTAAACTTTTAGTGATTTGTATTATATTATCCGTAAGGCAAGAGGTCGAGATTGGACGCTTACTTATTTAAAGCAGTTAATTACTTTTTGTCAAATTGCTACAGTAAATCAGGATGCAATTATAATGGCTTTCATAACCAATTTTCAGGATTTTGAAGATTCTATTCAATACTCTACTGCGGTAGTTAATAAATTGGATGCAATTATTACCCGTAATCCTCAAGATTTCCCCATTGTCACACCACGAATTATCACTCCTGAACAATTAATTGCCGAATTAACCAACTCTCATTAGCAAATTTAGTGGTTTTAATAATGTATCGGGAGCATAAAAAATGTCTAAACTTAAAGAGTTCACCTATTACCAAAATTCTATGACTCGCTAGTTTAATATTGCAGGTCCTTGTTCCAACGATATCCACTATATGCTCTCTCCCACAGTCAGATTACCAGATTTAGAGGAGCTAATTCAACAACGTAGTTATTTTGTCCTTCACGCACCACGACAAACGGGGAAAACCACCGCTATGTTATCCCTAGCAAAACAATTGACTGATACTGGAAATTATGCCGCAGTCATGGTATCTGTAGAAGTAGGAAGTGCATTTAATCATGATCCTACTGCCGCAGAATTAGCAATTTTAGGGGCATGGTATAATACAATTGAGGATAGTTTACCAGAAGAATTACAACCAGCTGCTAAACAATGGCAACAGGAAGAACCAGGAAGCAGAATTAAGGCTTTTTTAAGAGGTTGGGCAAAAGCTATCAATCGTCCCATAGTATTATTTATAGATGAAATTGACTCTTTACAAGACCAAACATTAATTTCTATTTTACGACAGTTAAGAGATGGTTTTCCTAAACGTCCAGAAAATTTTCCCTCGTCAGTAGGATTAATTGGTTTACGAGATGTGAGAGATTATAAAGTAGCATCGGGAGGTAGTGATAGATTAAATACATCCAGTCCTTTTAATATCAAAGTTGCTTCTCTGACTATGAGAAATTTTAATCTCGAAGAAGTGGGAGAATTATATCAACAACATACAGCAGCAACTGGACAAATTTTCACATCAGAAGCAATAGAAACAGCTTATGATTTAACCCAAGGACAACCTTGGCTAGTCAATGCTTTAGCTAAAGAAATTGTAGAAAAAATGGTAAAAGATAGAAGTATTACTATTACTAAAAAACATATTTTAACAGCTAAGGAGATATTAATTGCTCGTCAAGATACTCATTTAGATAGTTTAGCGGAAAGACTCAGAGAAAAACGAGTTAAAAACATTATTGAACCGATTTTAGCAGGGCAAACCTTACTCGATACCCTGGCAGATGATAGGCAATATTTAATAGATTTAGGATTATTAAGACGTGATCCAAGGGGAGGATTAGTTATTTCTAACCCCATATATCGTGAAGTTATTCCCCGCGTTTTAGTCCAAGGAACTCAGGACAGTTTACCTTTAATTAGTCCTAGTTGGTTGACAGCAAAAGGTGAATTAAATATAGATGCTTTATTAACAGCATTTCTCAAGTTTTGGCGACAACAGGTCGAACCATTATTAAGTAGTGATGCTTACCATGAAATTGCCCCCCATATTGTATTAATGGCTTTTTTACATCGTGTGGTTAATGGTGGGGGAGTTTTAGAAAGGGAATATGCAATTGGTAGCGATAGAATGGATTTATGTCTGCGTTATAAAGATGTAATTTTAGGGATTGAATTGAAAGTATGGCGGGATAAAAAGCGCGATCCGCAAGCTGATGAAATTGAACAATTAGAATCTTATTTAGGATGTTTGGGTTTAGATTTTGGTTGGTTATTTATCTTTGATAGGCGGAAAAATGCTTTACCTATGGAAGAAAGGTTATCAACTGAGGTGTTGGTGACGGAAAATCAATATAGAATTACTGTGATTCGGGCGTGAGTCTTTTAAAAACTTACTGTTTGCGTTACATTTCATTAACCCACCCTACAGGATTAACTTTGAGAATTTTGCTAAACTAGAAATAGGTAGAAAACGAGGAAATATAAAGTTATGACAGTTGCTAATTCATCACTTTCTCAACAATACATACTTGATATTGAACCAGAAGGACGTTTAACTTTACCGCAAGAAATCCAACAAATTCTTAATTTAGAATCTGGATATAGATTAATTTTAACTCTGGAAGATAATGGTATATTACAATTAGTTAGTCTCAAAAACCAAGTTAAAAAATTAAGAGGTTTATTAAAAGATAAATCACCTGATAGAAATTTAGTAGATGAACTTATTCAAGAACGCAGACAGGAGTATTTAAGTGAATAAATCTGTGTTAGATGCTGCTGCCTTTTTAGCTTATCTTAGAGATGAACCAGGAGCAGAAATTGTAGAAAATGCCTTGATTAATGGGTGTTATATCAGTATTATTAATTGGGTAGAGGTATTATCGAAAATTGTTGACCTAGGAGAATCCGCAGAGGAAATTATTAAACGATTGAGAGATGAAGGATTATGGCTCTTCGTTACTTGGTATGATTCGATAGGGGGGCATAAATCGACTAAATCCTTCTCTGGCAAGAGACTTAATTGATGAGTTCGCTCTAGATAAAAAACAATTGACAAAAATCGCCAAATGCCTTTCTACATAAGAGTTCCATCCTTTATAATCCCAGTCCATTGCATAACACAAACCGAAGAACCAAGGAATTATTACAAAATAGTCCAGAAATTCTAGAAATAGATCTAGCGATTCTAGGCAAAAAGCTAACGAAAGAATTAGGAATAGGAGCGAGCTTACTAGGAATTATTATTAATAAGTGAGAGATGGTGCGGCGGACTTTTTCGATCTAAAACCATGAAAAGCTTATGATATATGGATTTCAGCCTTCTTGTCCCCCTGTCAGATTTTTGATTGTTGTTAGTTGATAAAAAAGTGATATGCTAAATAGATACGGCAATATTACCCAATAAAATCATCAATGAGTAACCGATATACTCGGTAATTGCTTAGAACTGGATTTATTAGGTAACAATAATGACCAAATTTCCCTGCGAATAAAGAATTATGCAAAATCCTAAACAACTAATTGAGAAAATATTCAATGAAACAGGTCAGTCTGAAAGAGATGCTGAAAACCTTGCTAATGCTTTAACAAGACTTACAGGTGATTTGTATACAGAAACAGAACGATTTATCTTTGAACTCTTGCAAAATGCTGATGATATACCTAATGAAACTGGTCAAGTAAACGTACTATTTGTCATTCTCCGCGAACATTTTTTGATTTTGCATAATGGTAAGCCTTTTGATAGCACTAATGTAGACGCTATATCGAGTATATCCAAAAGTACAAAAGTCAATAATTCTGAGCAAACAGGTTATAAAGGTATAGGGTTTAAATCTGTATTTGCGGATTCAGAATGTGTATATATTAATTCTGGTAATTTTTCATTCAAATTTGATAGAAATGACAAAAGACATAAAAACCTTGAGAAAACTCCTTGGCAAATCAAACCTATTTGGATAGATAAAAAAGAATATCCTGTAGAAATTCAGCAGTATCAACAATTTTTTACTTTTCCTGTTGCAACTGCTATTTATGTGGGACAAGCTAAAATTAAAGAATATAAAACAAAGTTAGAAAAATTATTTCAAGATCCTAGATTAATTTTATTTTTACGTCATGTTCAAAATATAAATGTTATAGGCTTAAATAATATCAACATAGTTGATGTCTCCATCACCAAAGAAAAGCAAGGAGGAAAATACAAAATATGTAGAAATAACCAAATTACTTATTGGTTAGTACAGGATTTTGATTTTAATGTGCCTAAACAAGTTAAAGACAAAATGGAAAGCGATAAAAAAATACCTGATAAACTAAAATTAATTGAACGCTCGAAAATTACCTTTGCTGCTCAACTTATAGATAATAAACTGGTTGCTGTCAATGAAGAAGATTCTGTTTTATTTACATATTTACCAACCAATGTAAAAGAATATAAATTACCTTTTTTAGTTAATGCTGATTTTCTAACTACAGCTAACCGACAAGAAATTCATCATGATAATCCTTGGAATATATTTCTTTTTGCTAATATAGCTTATTACTCGTTAACATGGATAGCTGAAGTTGCTAAAAAGACAGAATATAGAAACCAAGTTACTAATATTTTACCATCTAAATTTTCTTTGAACTTAGCTAAAAGTGAAACTTTTATCTCATTTAATCAAGAATTTGATCAAGCTCTAGAATTAATTGCTTTTATTCCTTCAGAACAAGATAATAAATTATTAACTGTAAATAATTCTATTTTAGATGAGACAGAAATTACTAAAATAATACCAGTTGAAACTGTAAGAACATCTTTTGATTCTAAACGATACTTTATAAGTAATTCATTACTCAATAAAACAAAACTAAAGAATTTTGGTGTTAAAATTTTTGATGTAAAATCCCTTGGTAGTTTTTTGAAGTCCATACATTACCAAAATATTGTTAAAAGCAACCCGCAGCTTATTTTTCAAGTATTAGCTCATTTAAAAACAAAAAACTTATCTAATAGAGAATTACTTTCTATAAAATTTATTTTGGATGAAAATAGTAATTTGGCTAGTCCTGATCTATTATATTTCCAAATTATTGAATCAGAGAAAGAAATAAAAGAAATATTAAATTTCGATATTTTTTATTTTATACATCCTGATATAGACGAAAAACTTAGACAAGACCAAGAACTCTTTGCATGGGCAAAAAATAATTTAAGAATTAAGATTTTTAATGGTTACGAAATATTGAAAGAAAGAATAAATCAAGCTAAATACAAACCAGATGTAGAATTATCCTTAGATAACTGTATAAATTATGTCAGATTTATTTTTAAATATTATTCTCAACTGAATTCTGAACAATGTCAAAAATTAAATGAATTACAATTAATTTATCGTAATCCAAAGGATAATAAATATTATCTTGATTGTGCTTGTAATTTTTATTTATCCGATTTTTATAAACCTCAATATCCAACAGAGGAAGTAGCAAATTTAATTGGTATTGAAAATTTTAAGTTTGTTATTCATAATTATTGTGAAACTCCAGCTACAGTTAGTAATTGGAAAGATTTTTTCTTATTTATAGGTGTTAAAGATCCTAATGGATTAGATATTATATCTAACACAATAATTCCTATGATTACCAATAATGCAATTAATGATTCCAATACCATTAATATTACCAGATATATTTTTAATGTTTGGAAAACATTATCATTGAGTAATGAGGATATTGAATCACTTCATAAATTACCTTTATTAACTAACAATGGATTAGAAGTAGCAAGTCAATGTAACTTATCTGAGTTTTATACAAATGAAGAGTTGGAAGATATATCACTATTAGAGGTATCATTACCTAATTTAATCAGTAATAAATATTATCAAGAAGGAGATTATATTATTGAATGGAAAAGGTTTTTTACTGGTGTCTTAGGAGTATCTGACTTAAAGGGTGTTGATTTAATTAGAGAGAAAATTTATCAAGTCCTCAATAACCCAGAGATTATAACATCTGAAAATGCTGTTGATATATGCAGAAAAATATTTACATATCGTACCTATTTAACTCAAGAAGACTTTCAGAAATTATGTGGATTAAAACTTTTGGTCAGAAACAATAATTTAGCACTAGCTAAAAAGTGTTACTTATCAAATTACTATAATCCCCAGCAAAATTTAGAAACTTTCTATGAAGATACTGATTTTTATCAATTTGTTAGTTCTAAATATTCCGAACATGAATCATCTAATAAAGAGCAATGGAAGGAATTTTTTATAAATATAGGAGTAGAAGAGAAAGTCAGATTTTGGATATATAATGATAAGCGAGAAATTCAATTTTCAACGCAATTTGAAAAAGAATACTTAGGAGTTATTGGACTTGATTCTAATGAGCAAAAACACTTTTTTCAAAATTTTATTTATTACCCCCATTATCTGTACTTTAATAATTTTAGATTTTCTCAGAAAATATGGAGGTATATAAATGATAATTGGGATAGATTAAATTTAGGACAGCAATCAAAAGTATGGAGAAATAATATTCCAGTAGAAGTAATTTCCTATTTTCAAGTTTCAGTAAAACATAACTACTCAATTCCTTGCTTTGATGAAAAATGCCATAAGTCATCTGAGGGTATATACTCTAATCGAATCAGAGAACTCGTAGGAGATTGCTACAATGTATGTATATGTAGCTTGAAAGAAGAAGTAGAAGATTTTATTGGTGTGAAGCGAGAGCTTAATGTAGAAAGTTGTTTAACTATCTTAGATGATATTGCTGAAAAATATACTGAGCATACCAACAAACATGATAGACGACTAAATCAAGTCTTTGAACATTTTTTAAGATGTATTATACAAGGAATAAATGAAGAAGATAAAGAAAAAATTAAAACTTGGATAAATAGTGGAAAATTACTAACTTATGATGGTAAATTTCGTTTTATTAATGATTTATTCTATTTTAGTACATCATTGAAATTACCTCCTAAGCGCAACTCTAGTTTAGTAAAATTTGCTGATTCTGGTGTAAATTGTTCTCAATTTGAAACAATACTTGATATTTTAAGAGTTAAAAAAATCACTATTGAGGATATGGATATTAATTTGGATAAAAGTGAAATTGATAACTATCTACCTGGTTTAATTAAAGCAAGGTCTATATTCATAGGTATATTACTTACTGGAAAACGTAATATTTTAATAGAGGAGCAAATTAAAGAGAAAGTAGATAACATTCGATTTTATAATCCTCATAAAATTCTCATGATGTGTAGTTTAATAGACTATAAAGAGTCTTTACATAATTACTATGATAAAGATAATAATTCTATTTATTATGTAAGGAAGTGGAATAGTATTAAAAATGTTAATTTGGGTAAATATTTACTTGATGCTTTGAAGTTAGATAAAGTGAAAATTACAGAGCAATTAATGTTACAGTTACTAGATGATGAGATTGAAGACATCAAAGAATACTTACTAGAAAATGGTTATGATATTGGGGATATTACTGAAGAAGAAAAATTTACGCCCCCTCCAGAAAATATCCAAGAACCACTAAATCAAAAAAATATATCTAATAACTCTAGATTTGTTTATTCTCCTGGTGGTACAGGTGAGAATAAAGAGTATTGGGGAGAATGGGGTGAGAGAAAAGCAAAAAGAATGTATAAATTACTAGGTTATTTTGCTGAAAAACAAAGTGATTATTTAGCTTTAGGATATGATTTTTTGTGTAAAGATTCAAAAGGTAAAAATATTTACAGTGAAGTCAAAACTATAAGTTATAACAATCCTATCATTCGCTTAAAAACAAGCCAGTGGGAATCTTTATGCTCAGAAAATCGAAAGGATAACTATGAACTTGTAATAGTAATTCATAAAGGAGATACATTAATAGAAATTATTAGAGTAAGTTCAGTTTGGGCTACTTTAAAAAATATTTTAAGTAAACTTAACCACCAGAGTATATCTCAAGCTAATTATCAAGGAACTGTTGAAGTGATACTTGGGTTACAAAAAAATCAGGACGGAAACGCTAATGAAATTTTAATCAACTGGCAAAGGCTTTTTAAATCAATACAACATTCCCATGTCAATATATATCCACAAGGGATACCTAATGTTACAAAGGGATCGTGAATGTTTTCAGAAAGTCACTAACTTTCTTTTATCCATTTTACAAGCTCGTCACTCACATTTCTCTTCCCCTTAATATACTGAAATTCTCTCAACCAAAATCTGATTGATAATTTGCTGCTTCAACGAATCCACAGCAACTGAAGCAATAATTTCTTAATCGTTTTCTATCAATATTAACCCAAGCAATTCGGTTTAATCCCTGCTCTAAATTCTCCCAGCGCTTGAGCATGATTTTCTATACCAATACAACGCATCAATAAATCTACATCTAAACTCGGTAAAAGTTGCGATTTACTAACAGCTTCATAACCATCATTTCCTAAACTATAAAACAATAACTCATCATTCATCCAAAACCAAACTTCAGGAATTTGTAACCGTTTGTATGCTTCTAGTTTATTAATTCCTCCACTACTAACAACCACCTCAATCACTAAATCAGGATGTTTTCTATTTGCTACCAATTCATAAGATTCATCACCTTCTCTTTTAACCTTTTCAAATTCATTTTCTAGGGTGACAGAACCAGTAGGAGTAAAATCTAATCCCAAAAATTCTAAATAAATTTCTACTAAAGAAGCAATACGTTTTTTGATAGTTTCGTGTTTTTTCCCTGGCATTTTTTTAATCTCCAAAACTCCATCTAAAAAAGATAACCTTAACCCTGGGCGATCGATTAGCTGTTCAACAGCTTTAAATTCTCTCCAGGTTAAGTCACTAATTAAAATTGGTTCTGCTTCTCGTTCGATTAGTGTAGTTATCATGATTTAAACCCAAATTTAGAGCGTGAATTTTACTCAACATGATATCAGATCAAAACAGATTATCATGAAAAATATCATAGTCTAACAAACCCCCCTTAATCATACCATAGCCAGTAAACCTTTTGAGAATACCAAATCATCAGACTTCTTGTAAAAATCAAAAATTGTTGTTAGGATTAGAAGTCAGTAGTCAGGAGAATTAATAATGAATAATAATCAATTAAATGGTCTATTTACAGATTTTATGCCATTTAATCGGCTCTCTTGGGTTTAGTGGGTAAAATGTATTCTAAGATACATTCCTCCTAGCGAGGGGGTGGAACGAACCACAAAGACACAAAGATTGATCGATCATATAGTAAGTTAAACTTATCACACAGAACCTAGAAGAGCCTTTAATCCTTATTTTTGACGTTTTTGAACCCTCAAAAATTAATTATGCAAGAGACTTATCTAAATTACTTGTTAATAAGCTGTTCAGCATCTAAATAAGTTTTAAATAATCGTATTCGTGTAATTTTGCGTCAGACTTATGGGTTAAGAAATTTTCAACATCTGTACTCACCGCTGTTAGCAGCCAATCATTGATTAGTTAAACTTATCACGATCAGTCTAATAGACCCAAGAATGTTATTTATTGGTTTAAAAAAGAGAGTGAAAATTGGAAAATTTCCAATCGAAATTGAGCAAGAACAAGCCATTTCACCAGCTTATAGCCAAGGGATTGAATAATTAATTAAACGAGATTGGCTCTTCTCGACTTTGTGTGATAATTTTTGCTTATGGAATCGTGAAATATTGACTGAGAAGGACTTTTACGACTATTTTACCGAAGAAACTATCAGTATAGGCTTCGTTTCCACACATAAACCAGAAGAGCCCGAGATTTACATCCTCAAGCGTGGAAAGAAAAACCTTTTAATCCTATCCAAGACTTTTTAGGTCAATCTCTCCCCGTTAAAACTCAATTTTATGCTAAGATAGGCTGGACATTTAATAATCGAAATGATGCGGCTATTATCGTCAGTCTTGATAACAAAGCTCATTATATTTTAGTTGTCTTTGGAGATGAAAAAAAGTTTTATCAAGATAAAGAGTTTTTCCCAATTCTTTCACGACAAGTTTATAACCAAATGCTTAAAAAATGACTTAAGAAAAGAATAAAATAGGAGAGAATTCGGGAAAATAAGTAGGTAAATACGCCAATTAAGTTGCAAAGGGCAGTTCAAATGATTCTGGTTCTGATGGAGTTGCCGCCAAGATTATATACATCTGTACTGAATAAAAAAAGTGCAGGACTTTTAGGGTATTTTACCTTTTTCCTATCGGCATTTCAGGCTTTTTCAACATACCCTACTTAACTTTTCGCAATCCTTTAGAAAGATAGGCAACGAAAAAAGCTAACACTCCCGTCATCCCTACCTCGAAATAATTAGTCATGAGAATAGCGGTAAAAAAAAGGAGTAAGATGATTAATATAGTCCGCTTTTGTTCAGATAATTTCATCTCTAATTGCCTCTAATTCGGTTTTAATACTTAATGGTTGATAACCTAAAGAAAAAGCAAGCGAACTATCAAGAGAAACATCCTGCGGACGCGGTGCGCTCATGGGAACATCGCACTGTAAACAGGGTTTTATTTGTTCCCTGGGAAGGTTAAAAACTGCCGCCATTAGTAAACCAAATTGATAACGAGAAACTCTTTCTTTACCCCCCAGATGAATAATCCCTTGCACTTTTTCTAATGCCAAAAGTAAACCATCCACCGCACTATTAACCCCAACAGCCGTCCGATATTCATCGGTAAATAGAGATAATTCTTTTCCCTCTTGCAGGGTTTTTAAAAAGGGTTGCAGAAAACTATTAGCGCTGGGAGAAGGGGAACCAAACATCAACGGCATTCGACAAATAGCTGCCCGAGGATATATTGCTAAAATACCCTTTTCTGCCGCTACTTTTTGCTCACCATAGACACTGACTGGAGAAACGGGATCATTTTCGGAATAGGGGGCATTTTTACCATCAAAAACTAAATCGGTAGAGGTAAAAACTAGGGGTATTTGATATTGACTACATAAACGGGCAATTTCTAGAGAAGCTGTCAGATTAATTGCCTCGGATGCTTGGGGAAATTCTTGACAGAGATTCGGTTTTGATTGGGCAGCCCCATGAATTACCGCGTCGGGTTTAATCTGTTGAAAAAGTTCTTTAACTGCGGCTAAGTCTGTTAAATTAATTTTAATTAAATTTGGGTCATTACTATTGACATTGTGATTAAGGTATGTACCGAAACTTGCCCAAGATGAGCGAGTTTTTTGGTAAATATGCCAACCTAAAAACCCACTAACTCCAGTGATTAACAGCGTTTTCATAGTTTAGAGATTAAATCCTTTTTCGTAGGCTAAAAACTGCACTTGCGGTTCCAACGGTTCACTAACTAAACCAATTCCTGCAAATCCCCATCGCTGCATTAGTCCCTTTAATTGTGTTCCTGAGAGAGTTTCCACAGAAAAATTATTGGCTAAATCCTGAGCATGGGTATTGATATAACTTAAAGCATCATAGGATTCTTTAAACAGAAGCAGATAACTAGCTGGAGTTTCGCTTTCACCTTTTCTCAGACGCGCTACTAGGTATTGTCCGTCTTGTTTTGACCTGAGTAAATAATGTGTAGTTGCTAACATAGTTTATTAAGTGAAAAGTGAAAAGGAAAAAAGGGGTTGGGTGGGGGTACATCCCATTTTTGTAAATCTACTGAGTTGGGATTTTTAAAGGGAAACTATCTTCTAAAATTGGTCATTACTTCCAATTTTACCACTCAATCCAAGCCTTTGGGGGGTTCTACCCCCCAAACCCCCCGTTGGGGGCGTGGCGCCGCCCCCAAACCCCCCGCGCATTAGTTTTTCGGTGGGATGCTTACACGCAGCTGCTGATACATCTGTAATAATTTAAGGGTCACTGATAATTGCTGATTGTCCCTATTTCTGCAAATGTGAGATGCACCCGTTGGGTAGTGGGAAATTTAGCTGAAATTTCCCTATCACCCTACTTTAAATCCTCCAATTTAATCCTAGGATCTACAGCTTTGAGAAGTAAATCAGCCAGAAGATTACCGATAATCAACATAGTAGCCCCCATCATTAAACTGCCCATAACTAAATATAAATCTTTGGCAGTCACAGCTTGCAGAATCAAACGACCTAATCCAGGCCAGTTAAAGAAAAATTCGGCGATAAATGCCCCACTTAACAAACTAGAAAATTCAAATCCCAAAAGAGTTATCAGGGGATTAATAGCATTGCGTAAAGCGTGAACATAGATAACTTTATTTTCTGGTAAACCTTTCGCCCTGGCGGTTTGAATATAATCCTGTCGCAGAACATCTAACAATTGTCCCCGCATCAATCTTTGTAATCCTGCAAAACTGGTAACTGTCAGGGCAATAGTTGGTAAAATCATGTGCCAAGCGATATCTAAAACTTTACCGATAGGGGAATATTCCGAATAGTTAATACTGGTCATATCACCCACCGGTAAAAGCGGCGAGACATTTTGGGCGAGAATTAGCAGTAAAAGGGCAGTGATAAAACTGGGAAAACCTTGACCAAGATAACTGATAACTCGGAAAAATTTATCGATAAATTGGTTTTGTTTGACGGCGCTGAGAATGCCCAAGGGAATCGCAATCGCCCAGGTTAAAATAATGGAAGTCAAAGACATTAATAACGTCGCTGGAATTCTCTCTAATAATAGGGAAGACACGGGACGAAAATAGGTAAAACTCAGACCAAAATTAAACTGAGTTACCACTTGCCACAACCATTTAAAATACTGGACAATCGGCGGGTCTTTTAAACCAAAAAGGGCAATATATTGTTCTTTAGTTTCCTGACTAATCTTGGGATTAAGGTCAAGCAAAGCCAGAAAACCGCCGGGGGTTAATTGGATAATAGCGAAACTCAAAGCCGAGGCCAACAACAGAGTTAATAAACCCTGGAGAACACGCTTGACAATATATAAAAAAGTTTCGCTAGTTAGGAGAGATTGTAACCCATTAGCACTCGATCGAGCGGTTTTAGCCTTATAATTATCATCGGTCGCCGTCATAAGTAATCATGCCAAGTTAATTTCCTAGTGGGGACTCCAATTCAGGAGTCAGGAGACAAATAGTCGCGCAGAATTAATTGCCATTTTTGAGATAGGCACTCTTGCCAGAGTGTTAGCGAAATGTGTAATTAATTCTGCTTAGGTACTTAAAAAAACCTAATAATCGATGAGGGTAATAATCGGTAAATCGGGTAATTTTTCCCGACCACCGAGGTCGATTAACTCGATGATAAAGGCAAATCCTAACACCTCACAACCAATTTTTTCTAATAAATCGGCTGTTGCTTTCGCCGTCCCTCCCGTCGCGATTAAATCATCGACAATTAAGACTTTATGATGGGATGCCACCGCGTCCTGATGAATTTCGAGGCTATCGCTTCCGTATTCCAAATCATACTCGATACTGTGAACGGCGGCGGGTAATTTGCCCGGTTTCCGGACAGGAATAAATCCCGCTTCTAATTGGTATGCTAAAGGCACACCAAAGAGAAAACCCCGCGATTCCATACCGACAATGTAATCGGGGGATAAACCGTAATCGCGACACTTTGCCGTTAGGGTATCGATCGTGTAACGTAATCCTTGGGGATGATTGAGTAGGGTAGTAATATCGCGGAAGACAATACCCGGTTTGGGAAAGTCAGGAATATCGCGAATCAGTGATTTCAGATCCATTCGGTTTCCGTGTCTCGTAAAATGGGGGACAGCTATCTATACAATACAATTTACAATATCCTGACTCGATCGCCCTTGTGTTTTAGTTCTCCTATATCATGACCTCTACTAGCCTAACGCCCGAATCTACAGCATCAGCCCCAGAAAAACCGGTTATTTTAAGCGTTTTACCCGATTTTCCGATTGCAAGTCAGCAATGCGCTCTACATCTCCAACAGCATATCGATTTAATGCTATTAGCGTTGGAATCCTTAGAAGTCGGTGCCGGGGAAGCCCTGTTAGCCCTCTGTAAAGAACTAGGACTCGATAAAATTGTCAAAAACCGGATTATTTTCTGGCGCTTGCGCTGTACTAATCCCTGGCGAATTTCCTACACCCTCGACCGTCTCACCCTTGACCAAGCAAAAGCTTTAGTTATCATTGCCAGTTATCGGGCCAAACCCCTGGCTATATCCATCCGACAATTACTGTTAGCGCGGCAACAGATGGAATCAAAGGGTTTACCCGTGGATAATAATTTTCTTTTATCAGAATACCTAGAAAGATTTCGCTCCAATTTTCGCAGTCGCATGAACCCCCGTCGGGCCAAAGTATCGGTTTATCTAGCTGATGAAAATGCCCTAAATGAACTGGCTTTATCCCTCCTCGATCGGTTATTATTTTGTACTGGTACGACGGGAATGCAGCGGTTTTGGATTAGTTTATTTGATGGGGAGATCGTGTAGAAATGAGAAGACAGTATAGCTTGCCCAATTGTACCCTGATTCTCGATGGTTTCGGCGATGATTTCGCCCCGGCTAACCCCGGGGATAGCCGACCTTTACTCTCAATTTTGACTAACGTAGAATGTCGGTTAGTCGGGGCCAATAAAGTCCTGCAAGGTGGTCGGGTTTTCTTGGAAAATTTGGTACAAGCGGTCAGTCAGTATGCCCAAGAATTTTTGAGTGGTGTTCGTCATCCCCAAGACCCCGTCCATGAACCAGATCATGTGTACCTAGAAAAGATTGACCAGAATCTCCATCGTCTGGTCTGGTATCCATCAACGGACTTGAATATCCCGGAAAGTCCAGTCAACATAGAAATCAGTACCGTGCAGTTATTCGATTTAATAGAAGCGATTGACCAATTTTTTGCCGATACTCGCACTTTACCTGACCTAACCCTGAAATTACAGCCAGTTTCCCGTCGCTACCATAAGGTGAATGAATCGGTGGCCAGTCGAACAGTGCCTTTTTTGGCGGGATTAGGCAGTCTTGTCGCTTGCGCCCTACTTTTCTATCTGTTACCCGTCCCCCAAGTCCGTAAACCCGAAAATCCACCCATTCCCGCCGCTTCTCCCAGTCCCACCGTCCCCACTAATCCCGTCCCCCCTCCTAGATAAAATTAGGCCCTTGCGCTTTTCCCAACACCCCACACCCCACACCCCACACCCTTCTCCCCCACCCTGTCCCAGTTTTTTAGAGAAAGTAACCGAGAAAAACCAGATCTTTTTTGCACAAGTTAGAAAAATTGTGTTATACTGGTAAATCTGTGAAGGTTTTTCGATAGGGAGTATTGAAAAAAAAATGACCAAACTGGGAACCCATTTGATTGTCGATGCTTGGCAAGTACCTGCTGACCTCCTCAACGATCCCGAGCGCATTCGTCGCGCTATCCTCGATGGAATTACGGCAGGAGAAGCAACGCTGATCGATTTGTGTGTCCACCAGTTCAGTCCCCACGGAGTTACCGCGACGGCGACTTTAGCTGAATCTCATATCGCGATCCACACCTGGCCTGAACACGGCTATTTCGCCGCCGATTTATTCTTCTGTGGTGCCGGTAAACCCGTGGTTGCCATGGAAATTTTGACCAAATCCCTGCAAGCAGGTGAGATTAAAGTGCGGGAACTAACCAGAGGATTCCCCGGTCCTGCGGCAGTTTATGAAAGCAAAAAGGAAGAACCCCTTAAGTCTTCCCTGGTTATGGCCTAATTTCTAGCGCCGGCCTCGATAATAAGTTAGCAGCACTGGCGATCGCCTAAACTAAAATCGTGATCAGGATAACCTTTGTTTTTATCCTTGCTCTCTTTCCCTCTCTGCTTAGTCTCTGGTTAATTAACCGATCCCAACAGAGATTAAGCAACCGTTTGAGAGGGATTCGCCATCGTCACGAATACAGCCCGGTGATTGCCAGTGATTTTTTGTCAATCCCTGTAGAGACAGAAAATAAACCGGCATTTATAGGTGATCTTAGTTGTCGTTTTAATGCCTATTCCCCCCACTTGCGTTGTGCGGTTAATCCCCCAGGTCCCTGTGAAGGTTGTCGGCAGTACGAAGCTAAAACTGGCACAGTGTAAGCGGCTTGAGCTTCCAAACAGTTCCCTATTTGCTATCCTTAAAAATTATCGCTATCGCAATTGAGGAGTGTGGGAATAATGGCGTTCAAACGAAATTTGACCCTCTTAATCATCGGATTAGGATTAACTTGTTTACCCGTATATCCGGCCCAAGCTAACCAAATCAGCACCGTCACCCCGAATACCGCAGCCAATCAAACTCTCGCTACCCATCTGGTCCTAAAACTGAAAGAGAGAAAAGTTTACGTTTATCAAGATAAGCAAGTTTTAGCACAATTTACCGTCGCCGTCGGCAAAAAAGGCTGGGAAACCCCCACCGGTAAATTTGAAGTGCGGGAATTAGTTCGCAATCCCGTCTGGAAAAGTCCCTGGACGGGAAAAGTCAGCACCCCTGGTCCCAATAGTCCCCTAGGGGAAAGATGGATCGGTTTTTGGAGTGACGGCAAAAATTCCATCGGTTTTCATGGCACCCCTGCGGAAAATTCCCTCGGTAGCGCCGCTTCCCATGGTTGTGTGCGGATGCGGAATCGGGATGTGAAAGTGTTGTTTGATTTAGTCCGCATGGGAACCCCCGTCATCGTTCAACCTTAATTCTGGCAGATATTTTTTTAAGATGGGCAGGTCTTCCGGGCGATCAATATCCGCTAATTTAGGCAGATAAGCGGTCTTTAAGGCCAGTTTAGCGGCGATTGTCTGAGTTTTTGCCAAGACTTCCCCCGTCCCCCAGGGAATACCGTCAAAAAGCTCTGGAAAGACCTGTTTTAAAGCAATTAGGTAGTATCCTCCATCTAACGCCGGCCCTAAAACCATATCGTGGGTTTTTAGGGCTTCAAAGGCTGCTAAAATCTCTTTTTCCCCGATTTCTGGGCAATCTGTGCCAATAATAGCGATCGCTGTCATCCCTTGAGCAAAACCATCAGCAAAAGCATTTTGCATCTTTTCTCCTAAGTCTTTTCCCCGTTGAGAATGATAGGAATAATGCACACCTAACCAAGTACGCATTTTTTCCTCGCTGCCGCCATGGTAGTAAATGATCAGAGAGAGAAAATTCCTCAAACCCGCTAATTTACTGAGAGTATATTCGGCCAGTTTGCGGTGTAATTCTTCGGCTCCCTCGGCTGCCAAAGCTGGAATCATACGGGTTTTTACTTTCCCCAATTCCGGATAACGGGTAAAAATAATTAGTTGTTGTCTCCAGTCCACGAGTGATTGCGACGATGATATTAATTATTAGTTTTAGCCTACTGTTAATAGGAGGCAGGAAACCCAATAAAACAGGCTTTATTGGCTTAGTATAGATTATTTTAGTTGGTTATTTAATTCTGTGTTGGGTTTCCTTAGGTCAATCCAACCTACGATGGCTTCAAGTGCCAGTCCTGCAAAATATCGGATTTTTTCAGGTCATCGACCTCGATTCGGAATTAGAATTAGAATCTGACTCAAGAATTTGTCTAATATCTGATAAATTATCAACTTTGTAAAAAGAGCCTAATGCAACACTTTCATGATCTTGTATCCAATGATAATGTGGATGATGATAGCCGTACAAGATACACTTTGCTCCAATTTCAATGCCTGGATTAATATCTGATTTTAGTGAATCACCAATAACCCAAACATCTTGACAATCAAAGCCTATATCTTGGATAAATTTTTTTAAAACTTCAGCATTTTTGTGAGGTACAACTCTTATAAAATCAAAGTATTTATACAGTTCATTTTTGTGTAACTTCTTTTTTTGAAATGAATTTTCACCTCTTGTCAATAATGCAAGAGAATAGTTTTGAGATGACCAATCAAGAATTTCTTTAGCCCCCTTAATAGTATTTGGTGTATTTTTTAAAATTAAACGGCCAAAATCTTTAATAGCTTTTAAAGTTTCCTCGGATATTTGATGATTTATCTTATGAGAAACAGATTTATAAGTTTCTATCATACTCCGAGTATAACGATAAGGAGAATGTTTTAGTTGTTGCATTTGAAGATGATCAATTTTTTCAAATTCTTCAATTAATTTATCTTCGTTAATTTGTAATTCTTCAGATAATTTTTCCACAAAAAGCTTTCTTGCAAGCCAATAAACATTGCTGGTATTTAGCAAAGTATCATCTAAATCAAATACAATCAGACCACTTTTAGCCATTTTTATATTACCTTGATTATTACTAACCTTGAGTTCCCTTTGAAGATGGTGTTGGACTTGGACTCTCTAAGGGAATTGGATTTTGATTATTATTCTCAGATTTCGGTTGCATACTGATCCAAACTGCAATAATTCCCGTTAAAGCTGCGACAGCGGTTAAAATAAGAGTCAACACAGTTATCCAATGCTTCACAATCATAAATTCTACTTCTTGTTTAGTGGGATAAGGTGAATCTGAGCCTTGAGCTATAATTTCAGATAAATTGTGTGTATCTTGTGCTACTAAAGCAGCATTAAACTGATCTTCTCGCTCTTGTCTACTAATATTTCTTTTATAAGGATTTGATGTGTTACATAGCATTTCTTCAAAAACTATAGTCAAAATCTTTCGTCCTCTTTGTATAGCTAATGGTGTTTTTCTTAAATTAATTGCTGTAACAGTAATAGCTCCCTCATAGCCAGCATCTATATGACCTGGATTGAGAACAAGAAGACCTTCAGAACTATCAAAATTTCGTGGAAAAACAGTTGCACAAATATTTTCTGGAAGCTTAATTTCTTCCCAAGTCAACAAATAAATAACCTCACCAGGTTTTATTACAAACTGCTCAGAGTGTTTATCATGAGCTTTATTAATTATCTGACCATGTTGAAAAATTGTTCCAATTCTCAAATCATAGCTGCAAGCTTCTAAGTTAGATGGTTCAAAGTCTGATATGTTTAATAATTTCTGATCGATCCGCTCTTTAATCTTTTGATAAGGAAGAAATCCTGGCATTGCAAAAACTCCTGAATGATGGGTGATTACCCGTTCATGGGCTGTTAAATTTAGTGGATGAAAGCTAAACAGATCAGTAGTTATAGCAATTATGCTGTTCCTACACTTGGTTAGAATTATACCAAAAGTCAGCGAACCCGCACTGGGCATCTTCCAAGGATCCTTCCTCAAGCACAGTGGGGAAAAGGGCGATTACTATTCCGTCGCCTGGGATTGGCGGGAGCGGGAAGTGGACGAAGAAATTGAGCAACTGGAAGAGATTGCCGATTTTCTGGCTGCCAATTGGGCTACTATTCCACTGGTGAGCCTGACCAGACTTGGCGAGGGTTATCCAATGGCGTGCTGTACTATGGGAACAGCCCAACTCTTGGCAAATTTGGGTTTGGGTTTTACCCTCATCTGCCAGCAGCATAATTTGAATTCGTTGAAA
>NZ_JADBUZ010000026.1:0-17830 GCF_020245305.1 Microcystis sp. M20BS1
TAAAAGTTTATGCTGCTATTTTTTTTTCGGAAAAATAGGTTGTAATGGGAGACTCTTTGTTTTCCTAGACAAAAATAATTACTTTTTCAAAAAAACACTTTTCTATTTTTTTGTTGGGTATTTTATTCTCTGGAAGTCCCTAAGTTTACGACTTCTCTGCCGCTTGCTGCCTCCTTTTTGCGTAGGTCTGCAAAGATTGCATCCAAGTCATACTAATTTGGGATAGCTTTCTTTGGATTTGAGCGTTTGCCATCTGCTTACAATTCCATGTTAGTAGATAGTCTAAGCCATAAACGGTTGCTAGTGCCATGTGTAAGGCATCATTAGACGCTTTGGGGGGTAGGTTGCTTTGTTGCAGGAATTCTTGTGCTAGAGCGATCGCTTCTTCGGTTAGATCGAGAAAAATCAAGGACTGTAACAAGTTCTGTCTTTGAGTAGCAATTGTTGAATCTTCTCTCGATGCTTCATCTTCAACAATTTCCGAAACATACAGAACTAATAAACTACTATACTCATCCCACCAGTCTTGTGTAATCTTAATGTTGGCGGCAAGAATCAGGCTTTCTGTTGGTCTTGCGGTTAGATGACCCAAAATACTGGTTTCAATATAGACGGTTTCGCTCACGGCAATAAGAGAAAATCTATCCCACGTCTATCCTACTGCATTTAATCTTGGTTTTGAGGGAGTTGGGTTTCCTACCTACAAGATCAGCGATCTGCTACGCAGTGCCTTCGGCATCGCATTTAAACCCACAGTTTCAATTAATGTGCTATGCCACTTCCAGAGAGCTAACGGCTTAGCTGAGCGGCGATAGACAACCTCTGCATCACCGCTAAGATCTCTCAATTGTCCGCTGCTCCAGCGTGTTGTTATGTCGTGTTGCTTGTCAGTTACCCACAACTCTAAATTAACTTGCCCTTGCAGAATTGCCGTGACTAGATTAAACTTAGTTTATAGACTTAGTTCTTTTAGACTATGGAAACAGTAAACATTCATCAGGCTAAAACAAACCTTTCTCGGCTATTGTCTCGTGTGGAACTCGGAGAAGTAATCGTTATTTCAAACCGAGGTATCCCAATTGCTAAGCTTGTTCCATTTCGGACATCTTTAGATCGACGGTCTAGTTTAGGACAAGATCGAGGGATGTTGACCATACCAGATGATTTTAATGCTCCTTTACCAGAAGATATTTTGGGAGCATTTGAGGGTGGTGCGGAGTGAGACTTTTACTGGATACACAATGCTGGCTGTGGTGGTTTGTCCAACCAGACAAGTTAAGTGAGAATGTAATTGAACAAATTGCAAACGAAAGCAATGAAGTGTGGTTTTCTGTTGCCAGTGTTTGGGAGATGGGAATTAAAGTTTCAATCGGTAAATTACCACTGCCAGAGCAAATAGATGATTATGTCTCCACTCGAATGACCCGACTGGGAGCTAGGTCGTTAGAGATCAATGCTTCTCATGCTTTGCGGGCGGCTGCATTGCCTTTACATCATCGTGATCCTTTTGACCGAATGCTGATTGCACAAGCTCAGGTAGAAGATATGACACTTGTGAGTGCGGATTCAACACTTAATCAGTATGAAGTGTCTTTGCTTTGGGCAGCTAGTTCTTAGTCATAAACACAGAATTTCACCTGCCTTCTAGATGCTCGTGAATCAAACCCTGTAACGCTTAAATGATTTTTAACTTTCCCCTTGGGGCAAGCTTTTGACTCTCCTAAATTTCAGTTTAGCAGATCCCCTATCCAGATCAGGAGTAAGGCTTTATGAGAAAAAGCACTAATCTCGAAAACCCTATAAACCAGTATAGTACCCTAAATCAACTCCTCCAACCCCATCTAGGGGTGTTACCCAATGCCTTCGGTATCGCATTTAAACCCACAGCTGCAATCAATGTGCATGGTGCGTTCCCCCAAAAATCGATCGCTGGAGCAGTAGGAGTCAGATTAGGGAACGCACCCTACAAGATTAGCGTACTGCTACGCAGTGCCTTCGGCATCGCACTTTGTAAAATGGGTTGAAATATTGCAATAGAATCATTCTCCCGCAATGGTCAAAACTTTTCTGTAGAGTGTTTCGCTAATTCGGAATTCTGCCTTTAAGATTAGCTGATCAACAATCGGTTTAATATTCATAATCAATTCCTTTTGCTTGGCTTCGAGTAAAACGCCCAATATTCCAGTAATATTTAGCCCAAGAGATTATGCAACTTTGCGTCCTTTTCTTTCATCCAAAATTAATATATCTGCGCCTAATTCTAGCGCTAAAATAATCCCTTCTGATTCTCCTCGGTCTAATTTATTGAGTAGTTGATTAACTTGGTTTTGCTGGGTGACAGGCCGTGTTTCTATCCAAGATAAGGTCATGATTTCAATCGTGCCGGGTACGGCGTAACCTAAACTCGCCATTTCCTCATAAACGGCTTGAGGAATGATAATTGTTCCATAGAGTTGATGCAAAAGGGTTAACTGGTTAACGGTGGCTAGGTTGGTAATGGGTGAGGTGTCACTCACGACGATCATAGTCTGCCCAGTTTTTGTAAGGTTTGGATATCTTCTTCTAATTCTTCAAGGTCATAATGGACACAAATCTCTCTTAGATTAAGTTCGTGTTGAAATTGGAGGAGGTTCATGCCTGCAAGATGACGGGCTTTGCCAATGCTGATTTTGTCTTGTTTAAAGAGCATGATGGCGATTTCTAGTTTTAGCTCGTCTTCGGAGAGTCCTGATGCGGTCAGTATGTCATTAGGAATAACTACGCTCATAATTTTTAGGGGTTGGCGATTGTCAAATCAGCGATGGTTTTATGATAGCTCGCTTGTGTCTAGTGCCTTGAGGAAGGTTGATGATTTCTCCAATCTCCATTAAAAAGAAGCAAATATCAAATAATCCTCTTTTAAATAGCAAAAAAAGAGACCATTGCGGCTCTCCTGTTGTAATCCCTTCAACTAACGCTTAGTTTTTGTCTGCTTGGGTGTGGCGGCGCTTGAAGCCAGCCCCCAGACCGACGACAGCCCCCAGACCGACGAGGGCAGAGGGTTCCGGGGTTTGAGCGGGAGGAGCGGCATCGCATTTAAACCCACAGCTGCAATCAATGTGCATGGTGCGTTCCCCAAAAATCGATCGCTGGAGCAGTAGGAGTCACATTAAGGAACGCACCCTACAGCGATGGCGTACTGCTACGCAGTGCCTTCGGCATCGCACTGGCTACGAAGTAAAAACAGTTCGGCAAATGACAAGTTCAGCGGATTGGTTGGCAACAGTTTATTTCTGGATCGGACAAATCTCAAAAGCTAATTCGTTTCGATAAAAGCACACATTAAATTCTGCAAAAAAGTTCATGTGACCTAAAATTACTGGTACATCTGTTGATTGAGTCCACGCAAAGGCAAGTAAAACAGGAGCAAAATGTGCAACTGTCCCAGTCACAACCAGCCCTCGTGACTCACTATGGACAAGGTTTCCACTTAAGGGAATTTGAACAGTTTGATTTTCCCAGACCGCCCCTAACTGTAATCCGATTTCGTAGGGTAAGACATTAACACTAGCACCCGTATCCAATAAAGCCATAACCTCTATTGACTGTTGTCCATCAGTTAAGGTTAGCGACAAGTATGGCAATGCTAGACCGACCAGAACTGTCAGTCCGTTCTGTAAAAGAAAAGCGATGACCGTCAAGCATTTGATACTCCCTTTGCCGACACCAAAAGCTCAGACAAAGCGTGAACAGCTTGATGATCTGCTTGAGGCGACCAGACAACCGCGTTAGTAACCGCTAGTTGCTTGATCAGCATATTTTCATTATGCCCATTACTTGCAGTGTCTAGGCTACATCCTTCCTCTTTGGCTACTGCAAGCAAAAGATAGTGAATAAGCCTGAGCTTGTCTTGATGCGTTAGTTGACTGACAGTTGGCAGGAGTTCGATAAGGGACATATTAAACATCTGGTGTTGCTATCTAATTTGGATCATAGCATCTTCCTAAATCTACCTCTCCCATCAAGGAATACAGCTGCAATCAATGTGCATGGTGCGTTCCCCCAAAATCGATCAGTGGAGCAGTAGGAGTCACATGAGGGAACGTACCCTACAAGATCGGCGATCTCACCGTTAAGTCTCTCATTCTAATTTTGTCTTCTTCAATAACTGTAAAGTGTCCATACCAGTCATCCCGTAATGAGATAACCTTGGCAACTTTCTCAGCGACTACAGATGCAGAAGGTACTCTTATTCTAAACAAAATAATACCAACACTGGCCGGCAACCTTGAACGAAAGGCGAGTTCTCCAAAATCTTGATCAAATGTCAAGAGAATACGATTTTCTGCTTGGGCGCGACTTAAAACTTCCCGGTCTGAGATTCCGGGGGATTCCACCCTAATCCACAGGACATCATGGCCATTTTGTCCTAGGGCTTCAACCGCGTCAAGGGGGAAATTTTCGTTCGCTAGAAAACGCATCAGTTAAGCAGGAATAGCATAGACTTTCTCAGATTTGAGCATTACACTAGCATAGCCAAGACAAGCTTGAATATCTTCTACTGTAATACCTGGGTAGTTTCGCAGAATTTCATCAACACTCCAACCTTGGGCGAGAAGATCGATGATAAATTCAACCGCAATCCTTGTTCCTTTAATGATAGGTTTTCCCACCAAAATATCGGGATTTAGTGTAATTCGAGTTTCCCAGTCCATAGCTACATCATTGAAAGTGTTTTCAAAAAGGTAAAGGCTGCATGGGACGCACCCTATATCTCGTTTTATTATAACAGGATTTGGTATCACAACTTCAATAAATGTGCATGGTGCGTTCCCCAAAAATCGATCGGTGGAGCAGTAGGAGCCACATTAGGGAACGCACCCTACGGCTGTAGCATTGAGGGATTTCCAATAAGTCCTCCAAGACCAATGGCTACTATTAAGAACAATAGAGCAAATGCGATTGACATATAGGTTAAAGTTTCGGCATGAGGTCGCCAATCAATTCCAAGTTCTGCCTGATGATGCTTCACCCAATTTGACAAATCCCAAGTCTTCCATGTGCCGAAACAAAACATAATGAACGTCCCGATGCTGAGTAGAAATGGTAGTTGAAGAGCAAGCCGGATTAAGTTTTCGCTAAGTTTAGCGCTGATTACATAGGTCAAAATCGCCCCAATAATTCCAAAGGAAAAAGAGGCGGATTTGCATAAATTTTCAAAATAAAATTTATGCAAATCTATCAGTTTTTCAAACTGAAGCCATTGATACTCTTTATCCTCGCTCAAGAACCAATTCTCCTTTTTTAACTTCAGATACCGATGAACTAGCCCTGTTTACACCCTCCACCGAGGACTTGTGGCATAACGGTCTAGTTAGGCTTTTCGCTAAGGGTAGGGTAATACATTTAAATTTTGAATAAATCGGTAGTCTCGTTGATTCTTGGTGATAAAAGGGTAATTCCATATTATTGCTGTACCTGCAATCAAGCCATCGGCAATCAGCAAACCGTGACTTAGCCGATACAAGCGAAGTAAGTCAACCGCTTTGTCTGAAATAGGTTGGTCAATTCTGATTACATCAAACTGTTGAAGGAATTTTTCCAGCGTCCGTAACTCTGACTTGTTAGTGCAGCCAACAATTAGTTCCATTTGTGTAACTACGCTAATTGCTAATCTGGAACTTGATTGTAGCCTTTGCAGACAATTGACTGCTTCAGAAATACCACGACCAACATCAAGATTATGTCGGTATCTACGATAGTTGAACTAGCCATTTGTCTTTGACCACTCGCTTTCTCGTAAATTTCGCACCCAAGTAGTACTATCTAAATCTTGACGATCGCGCCACATTCCAACAAAGGGATCATTAACTAAATCAACATTTGACGATGCAGACAGAGGTTCAGAATATATGTACTTTTGTTTCAAAAAAGCGATCAGGCTGACTACTTGGCTCTGTGCTTCAGCAGGCAAAGATAAAAATTCCCCTAAAATCTCATGAGTCATGGTTGTATCCTCCCCCATATCACGCCCAAAAGCGTGTTAGCCAGATTAGCTTACTGCAAACAGCCTCCTTTTAAGGAGACTTATCACAGAAGCTTCTCAGGATTGTAGCAAAGATTCTTAGATATGGCTGCACTTTGTCACAGAATTTCACTATTATTTCGGGTAAGGTATGGTAAATCCCTTGATAGATTCAATCGGCACTAACTTCTGTGAAAACGGCTATAGATCTCCTGCAAAAATCAAAAATCTGACCTTAAGTGAGGAGAATCCGAGACAGGAGGAGAAAAAAGACATAAAAAATTTAGTACAAGTGCTGTGTTCTCCCTGCTCTGGCACTCCCTAGCTTACCAGAGGTCGATTATCCACTAAATGGTATCAAAAAAATCGGGTCTAAAACCTCGTCTTTACTCGTTTTATTATAACAGGATTTGGTATCACAGCTGCAATAAATGTGCATGGTACGTTCCCCCAAAATCGATCGGTGGAGCAGTAGGAGCCACATTAGGGAACGCACCCTACGGCTGCGTTGTTAGACCGCGCCTCACCGAATCTCTTCTAGCACTGGCTCATAAGGCTTCAATCTTGACCTTACCGCCCTCAATGTTATCGACCTGCAACCGATATCTGTAAAGCAGCGCCATTCCTAGTAGAGGCTCTGTTTCTGATTCTGCAATATCAATCTCTTGGTACTGCCCATCCCATATCACAGTCCCAGTGTACAGATCAAAATAAGTTTCACTGCCATCACCCAGCGTGACAAAATCAGAACCACTCCAAGGTAAATTTAATGTAGCAATGATTGTAGAGGGCAAAGATAAAAATCCATTGAACCCAGTATCAATCACCGCGTCAACCGCTTGCAGTTGCCGATTTGAGTTTCCGACTACAATCCTTAGCGTGGCTTCACGCCGCAAATTTACAACACCTTCCATCATGGATTTTTCTTCAAACTCCGTGCCCCGAAATGATAAACAGCGCGATGTCCGATACGAATGATCCAAGGTTGGGCATCGGGGTGACGTTCAAAGAGTCGATTAGTTGCAGGCACAACGTTTTCATCGACTTCAAACTCTCCAGTTTCAATGTCGATCGCTACAATCTTACCTTCATTACCGGCTTCGACTTGCTGCCGAATGCCAGATTCGTAGAGTTTTTGCCCTCGCTCGGCTAACTCATCTTTGGGATAACGCCGTTGACGAACTGCCATAGGGTTGACCTCAACTCAGTATTTTGCCTTAATGATACTCTGATTTATTCTAACGAAGTGCTCCCGCTCTACTACTGATGAGCCGCCTCATCGCAAGCCCCCCAGTGGTGCACTTCAAATTTGAATCGGCGCTTCAATCAAGGTGCATGGTGCGTTCCCCAAAAATCGATCGCTGGAGCAGTAGGAGTCGCCTTAGGGAACGCACCCTACAAGATCGGCGTGCTGCTACGCAGTGCCTTCGGCATCGCACTACAAATCATCAATCGTTACCAACCCACCTTCCGTAAACTGAATCACAAGTTCATGGCTATCTAATAAAGCAGTTCCAACCAGGGGTCGCCGCCCTGTGGCAAATACACGAGTTTCTCGCTCCTCACCATTCCAGATAATAATTGCTTTGTGAAGAGGCAGCATTACTTGGCTGTTGTCTGCTAAATTCGCACGCATATCGTACCTGAAAGGAAGATTCAGTAATGCTACTGCTTCGGGTGGTAAACAAAGCTCATCTGTAAATCCTGTATCTACTACAAACTCAATCGGAAAGTCAGCGCGATTTGGAATCCGAAATGGGATAGTGATAAGCGGGTGTCCATTAGCCACAATACCTGAAATCACTTAACTACACGCTCCATAACACCCCCACCAAAAGCGGCAGCAACGTTGTAGCCAATTTTGATCCCAAAGAGCCGAGCATGGGGGTGTTTCTCGCTCAATAAGTCAGCAGCGTGTAAGCCATTTTCATCAACTTTGTAGTCACCTGTTTCAATGTCAATGATAACCATCTTGCCAATGTTTTCTTCAACTTCCACCTCTTGGCGGATTCTGCTTTCGTACAGTTTCTCTGCACGTTGAGCAACTTCTTCACGGCTTAAAAGGATTGCTTGCATATACTAACTCCTGATTACGATTTGACTTCTGGAGACCCCTCTATAATATCTCACAGGTCTGTAGGATGAGCTAATGCCCATCCTACTAAGTCTCTATAAGATTGGTGTACTGCTACGCAGTGCCTTCGGCATCGCACTTAAACCCACAGCTGCAATCAATGTGCATGGTGCGTTCCCCAAAAATTGATCGCTGGAGCAGTAGGAGTCGCCTTAGGGAACGCACCCTACAAGATCGGCGATCGTACTCGATTATTTAACCAACGCTTCAATGATTTTTGACTTTCCCCTGATGGTTGGCCAAGAATCAAGTTTTTAGTGCTAATGTCTTCATCTAGTTGATTCCAATGGATTCCACTGCCACCAGCGAGCAAGCGATAATCATTGCGCTCCTCAATTGAGCCATGCAGGAGCCGAGGATACCATGCCAAGGGAACAGATATAGTGCGCCCATCAGACAAATCTACACTGAGTGTGTCATCTGTGATGGCCAATTGCTGAATTGCCAATGTTTCAAATACTTCATTCGTTAAAAAAGTCATTCCAGCCTGCTAGTAATTGTTCTTGGTTTTCTTGAACAAGTTTTTGAATGCGGTTAATTTCGGTGCGGTTAAATCCTTGGTTACTCTGAAGACGAACCGGCTGAAGCCAGAATTTAGCGATCTCTCGATCTCGTTCAACATGGATGTGAGGTGGCTCATGGCGATCGCCTGCGTAGCAAAAGAATCGATATGGGCCAACGGTCAACAGCGTGGGCATTCAAAAGTTTTGCTCTAAATATCTCAAACATAGCTGAATGCCTCGCTGACTGTCAATCTGTGAATATGCTCATGTAGGCCAAAGGCTATTTAAGGTTAAGAACAATACAAGATTAGCGTTCGCAGTTTAGTTCCGAAGGTGTTGGATTTCTTTTCGTCAACCCAAGCTACAAGATCAGCGATCTGCTACGCAGTGCCTTCGACATCGCATTTAAACCCACAGCTGCAATCAATGTGCATGGTGCGTTCCCCAAAAATCGATCGCTGGAGCAGTAGGAGTCGCCTTAAGGAACGCACCCTACAAGATCGGCGATCACACTTTAACCCACAGCTGCAATCAATGTGCATGGTGCGTTCCCCAAAATCGATCGGTGGAGCAGTAGGAGCCATATCAGGGAACGCACCCTACGGCTTCCAACACATACTCTTAGAAGTCTGCTCGGCAACCTTTGACCTCACTCTGTTTTGGGAATTCTTGAATAGCTCTGATTCGTTCTACTGTTAAGGTTGGACGATTTATGCATTCACCATCTCCTCCCACTTGGATTAAATACTCTCGACCTTGCGAATTATTGAACTGGCGAATCATTTTTAACTCAACTCCTGCTCCAATCAATGTATAGGCAACTGCTTTTACGGTATTCATGTCTACTCCTGAACCAAACCAAATAGCATTTGTAGGTACTCCTGGAAGTTGGGAAGCAGATGTATTTAGCTTAACACCCAAAGCTTCTAGCCGCGATTTCACAATATTAGGATCTACATTTTTGGGAAAATACTGTACTGTGATGCCTCTTCTTTGATCAGCATTTCCACTAATTTTGTTTAGTGACTGACTAGCCTGTAAACTCTGACCAATCTGACCCTTATTCGGATTGTTGATGTTCTCCTGACTCCATCCAAGTTTCTCAAGAATATTGCGAATGAATTTTGTATCACTTCCTGTTACATCGAGTTTTGATTGCATTATATTAACAGTTTGCAATAGCTCGGAGTTTTGCTTATTAACTTGAGATAGATTATCGCTCAGATTCTTGATCTGGGAATCTTTTTTTGCTTCTGTTGCTTTAGATTCTTGCTCCTTACGATAGCCAAAATATACAGTACTACAAGCACTCACAATTATTAAGGCTAGTAAAATGAATTGCCAGATTTTATGTTTCTTATCTTTGGGATCTGCATAAAGTGAAATAACGCCCGAAAATAGTCCAATTAGGGAAGTGATAATTAATTCAAATGGCATAAAAATTTAGATTGATTTGCTAATGTTACAATTTCGCAGCAATTTGCTTATTGTGTCTCAGCATAAAAGATGTATAACTAAATCTTATAAAGAGACTTTCCGTATAACACTCTCCAGAGTAACAATATGGGTCAACTTTCGGCATATCACTCTATTTAAGCGCGATCGCCAAAACTTTTCCCCATATCACGCCCAAAAGCGTGTTAGCCAGATTAGCTTACTGCAAACAATCTCCTTTTAAGGAAACTTATCACAGAATCCTTCTAGAAATCTAGCAAAGATTCTTATATCTGGCTGCACTTTGTCACAGAATTTCACTATTATTTCGGGTAAGGTATGGTAAATCCCTTGATAGATTCAATCGGGACTAACTTCTGGGAAAACCGCTATAGATCTCCTGCAAAAATCAAAAATCTGACCTTAAGTGAGGAGAATCCGAGACAGGAGGAGAAAAAAGACATAAAAAATTAGTACAAATGCTCTGCTCTCCCTGCTCTGGCGCTTCCTAGCTTACCAGAGGTCGATTGCGACGACAATTATCGCAATGACCACAGCGAAAATTATCGGCATTTTCCTGAAAACCAAAAGCATTTAAGAGAAAGTGCCAACGACAGCGACGGGTATAGAGGTAGGGAAATATCTCATTTTTGGGTTTAAAAGTCATCTTGGCGGAATTATGGCGATAAATAAGCCGATAATGAAAAGGATCGAGCCATTCTAGGCGATCAAGACTGTGTAAAAGGGAGAGAATGAGCGCACCATCGGGAAATTCGGCACTAATCGCCTCTAATTTGCCCTCTAGGGGAATTTGGGCTAAAATTTGCCAAGCTTGTCGGTATTGGCGTTCCTGTTGCAAGTTAAAGAATTTTTGCTGGTTTTTATCGCTATTATCTAACCATCCCGTCGGTTCACTAATTAAGGTGAGAGCCTGCATTTTACCCCCATCGCGACCACCGCGGCCGATTTCCTGTAGGTATTCTGATAGTAAAGCTGGGGGTTGGTAGTGGACAACCCAACGCACATCGGGTTTATTGATACCCATGCCAAAAGCTGAGGTACAGACAACAAAAGTTAAATCCCCCCGCAGCCAATTTTGTTCTATTTCCCGACGCTGAAAGGGGGATAAACCGGCATGATAGGCACTGGTGCGATAGTGGAGAGATTGCAACCATGCCGCTAAATTTTCACTATGGCGACGGGAACGAGTATAGATCAGGCCGGATTGTCGAGGTTGACCGGTGAGGAAGTTTAATAGTTGATGACGACGACAACCGGGGCTAATACATATTTTGGTGCTTAAGTCAAGGTTTTGACGGTAAGGATTTATTAAGAAAAGTTGTGGTTTTTCTAGTTGTAAGATGCGGGTGAGAGTCTCACGGGTAGCGGGGTTAGCGGTGGCGGTAAAAGCAGCGATCGCTATTTGGCTGCCGGCCGGTTTCGATTGTAGAAGAGCGGGACGGACAGCCCCAAGACGACGGTAAGCAGGACGAAAATTATCGCCCCACTGGGTTAAACAATGGGCCTCGTCGAGGATGAGAGCGTTAATTTTAACGTGGGGAAGGGTTAATTTTGACCAGAGGGGCGGACTTAAGAGGGTTTCTGGGGAAAGATAGAGAAGTCGCAGGGTTTGATCTGCGATCGCTGCTAAGGTTTTCTTTCTCTGTTGTCGGGGGATTTCGTTATGAATCAGGGCAACGGGTAATTTTTTGGCTAATAATTCCTCCACCTGATTTTCCATTAGGGCAACCAGGGGAGAAATCACTAGGGTTAAGCCGGTTTTTAATAAAGCGGGCAGTTGAAAACAGATAGATTTACCGAATCCCGTGGGCATGACAATCAGGGCATCCTTTGCCGCTAAAATTGTCTCGATAATCTCCTGTTGGGGAAAGCGAAAGGCCTCATAGCCCCAAATTTTCTGAAAAATAGTCCGGATGCTTTCGGTATCGTGGGAAGACATGGGTTAACTGCTGGGGTGTGGGGTGTGGGGTGTGGGGTGTGGGGTGTGGGGGAGTTGAGCGGTTGTTACCATCCCGGAAGGGTAACAATTTTTCCCTGGACTTGAATTTTTTTTGCACTTCTTTAATAATCTGTTACACTTATAGCGATCAATCTTTGTCTGGGGAATTACTGATGACTGAACCTGTTAGCACCACTGACCCCGCAGTAGAAACCGCCACCGAAGCGCAACCCAGTTACGTCAAGCTGGCGATGCGGAATATGGTCAAGAAAAAAGGCGTCTCGTTAAAACACTTTTTTTTGACTACAGCAGCCCTATTAGGCTTTTTTGTCGGTATTTCCTATCTGACGCGTCCCTAGGGTGAAATCTGGTGAGTGAGACTTTACCCCTAGGGGTGGATTTGTGCCTACAGGATAATTATTTTGATCCCGGAAATAGTCCTGTGGATGGGGAAACTTGGCACTATTGGTTGGAGACATGGTTAGGCTATCTATCGGATTATCTCCCCCTTGCCGCCGGTTATGAACTAAGTTTGCGTTTAACAGACGATCGAGAAATTCAGACCTATAATTCCCAATATCGCCACAAAGATCAACCGACGGATGTTCTCGCTTTTGCCGCTCTGGAAGTGGATTTACCAGTCGATGAGCGCATTTTAGAGACAGAACCTTTATATTTGGGGGATATTATCATCTCTGTGGAGACAGCACAACAACAGGCTTTAACACAAAATCATTCTTTGGTGCGAGAATTGGCCTGGTTAACTGCCCACGCTTGTTTACATCTTTTGGGTTGGGACCATCCCGATGAAACAAGTCTGTTAGAAATGCTATCTTTACAGGAAACTTTGTTAAAAACCGTCGAAATGCCGATACATAGTTAGTTATTTTTGTCAAGCATTATTGAGGAATATGAAGACAAACTATCATCAAGCCAACCAATCTACCAGCCTATCTAATCCCTATCTCAACAATAATTTTATCCCTCGATCGGGACAGGTGAGTGAGGGTAACAATCCCAGTCAAAGAGAATACGCTTGGCAAGTCGCCTCGAATCTGTTAGTCAGTTTTCGCTACGCTTGGGCTGGAGTCCGTTATGCTTTTGTCAGTCAAAGAAATTTTCGCATTCACACCCTGATTACCCTAGTAGCGATTAGTTGGGGCTTATTTTTGCGGGTTGATGCCATGGAAATGGCGATTGTCACCCTTACCTGCGCTCTGGTGATGGTCTTAGAATTAATCAACACTGCCCTAGAATCAGTGGTAGATCTGACGGTGGGGCAATCCTACCATGATTTAGCCAAAATAGCGAAAGATTGTGCCGCTGGTGCCGTTTTAATCGCCTCGATCGCCGCTTTACTCGTAGCGGCTTTTATTTTTATTCCCCATTTATTAGTTTAAGCTGGAAGCTTTTTTCAGTGTTGCCAAAGGCACGGCGTAGCCGTCCAGTAAACGGTAAACTGAAAACTCAAATCTGATCACTGATCATCTGTACTGATTTTAAAACGCTTAGGGAAAAATTAAGTACAAATGCTCTGAATTCCTCTCCCTGCTGCCAACTCCAGCACTCCGGTGCAGTCTTAACCAGTAATATTAGATAGGGTTTGCTGAAAAAGCTTTTCCTGATGGCAGGGTGTGGGGTGTGGGGTGTGGGGTGTGGGGTTTTATCGATTTTCAGGTGGTCAACTACCTAATTTTCAGGGAAAAAGTCCAGGAATTTTCCCCCCGATCACCCCAATGGCTGGCACTTTTTGAGGGGAAAAAAGTCTAAAAGTCTTATCCAACAAGGTTTTTAGATTTATTCAGCAAACTCTAGATAGTCAACAGCTTAACTGATCACTGATAACTGATCACTGATCACTGATTTGGCATAAGGGGACTCGACAGCTTTTAGCCGATGAATTTAACTTTTCTTAACCTAAGCCTAAACTGGCGAGGGGAGAGGGTTTCGCTATATATAAAAAATTGTCATCCTCGATACAGCAAAAAATCTCTTTTGTCCCCTTATAGGTTAGAGTATAGTTATTGATAAGACTTTTTTGTAGATCTTGCAGGAAATCTCCCATGAGTGCCATAACTTTCTCCACCGCTCCCACCGCTTACTCTATCAGGATGATTAAGGACGAAGTCCGTCAGATGGTAGAACAGGGGGTAGTGAGCAGACACCAACCGATCTACACCCTCTGTCAGTTCATTCCCCCTCGGGAGTGGGTTTGTGTTGAATGTGAACTAGAACGGTGTGACTACCTTCTCAGGGATCAAATTGGTGACTTAATCGCCTCGGAATCTTGGGATAATGACTAAACTCCCGTTTGCCGATCTGGGTAAAAATCGGACCAATCAGAAATTTATCAGCCTTGTCCACTCTATATAACTATTATAATTCAGCCCTAGTCATTTCTGGGGCTGAAACTATGGGGAGAGAGGGGGATAATTGTTAAGAAACAAGAATTTTTGGCAAGATTTAGCCAAGTTAGTTTAAAAGTTGCCGATTGCCAAGGGACGCTATCTCTAACATCCCCAAGTTTTCCCTAACTTAAAATCAGTAGTTGGCGCTGTTGTAAAGAACGCACACCAGTTAATCCTAAACCAACTTGAGCATCGATTGCTCCCACGGTTAAACGACCATCGCAAGCTTGTAGAAAATCAAATTCTCTCTCCGAGAGATTAACTGGCCGATAATCGTAATCTAGAACACTTGCACTAGGCCAACCGTAAAGACAGGGATGAACTTCGGCCACTGCATTCTCTAGGACTTGATCCCCGGACCAATCGGCAGTCAAAATCGGTGGTTTAGCGAGGAAAAATTCATAGTGGGTGATTTCCGGATCTAATAATTCCGTCAAGCGATAACGTTCCCTTTCCCCTAAATTTTGCGCTCTAGCCATCAATTCGGGGGATTTACCCAATAAACGCTCTAATTGCCAGTAGGAAGGGTTAGAAAAGCCAATAAAGGCTAATCCTGACGCATCAATCAGTTGAAAGAGGGTATCGATATTATAGTCCACTTCCCGGGGGTGAACGTACATATCAGCGAAGGATTCATCGCGATGATTTTCCATTGACCAACGCTCTTTTTCCCGTTTCAAAATGCGATTATTTTCTGGTAGAGAGGCAAAAATCTTTCGGCCGACAGCGACCCCATCTTTATAATCCCCGCGTCGGTCTCCTTGCAAAAGTGCGATCGCAGATTGCATTAACTGGATTTCCCAGCGTCCCAATTGTGCATAGACGAAAATATGCAGCAGACCACCGGAGGCCAGTTTTTGCGCGAGGGATTGAATACCTTTAATCGGGTCCGGGAGATGGTGCAGCACCCCGACGCAGTTAATTAAATCAAATTCTCCGGGGAGATTGGTGGCCGATTCGAGGGGTAAATGGTGAAAATCCAGAGAACCTCGGTGTTTTGGTGCGACTCCCGAACGATTACAGCGTTCTTTGGCAATTTCTAGGGCTTTTTCACTGATATCTATAGCGACTATATTAGCAAAAGGGTTGAGCGCGAGCAGATATTCGGTTCCCGCACCAGTACCACAACCCGCATCGAGAATGCGGATATCCTCTCGTTCAGGTTTACGATGACAACAAAAGTTATAGGCAGCAATCCAATTCCAGCGCCAATTGTAACCGGGAGGAGGTTCATCTAGGAGCGGTTCGGGGGGGAAAGGATAGGTATTGTAGAGACGTTGTACAGCAGTGCGAATAGTAGCGTCGTCGGACATGAAAATTGGCAGAGTTTAGGATAACACTCGATCGATTGTCTCACAGACGGCAGCGATCGGGAAAGTCAGCCGGGGTTTTTTTGAGTTGGTCGAGGGTAAATAGACCTCTTGTAAAAATCAAAAATTGTTGTTAGGGTTAGGAGTCAGGAGTCAGGAGCCAGTAGTCAGGAGAATTAAGAATGAGCATTAATCAATTAAATGGTCTATTTAAGAATTTTATGCAATTGAATCCTTATTTTTACCGTTTTTGAACCCTCAAAAATTAATTATGCAAGAGGTTTAATAATCGGAACAAGCTGCTGTCCCCCTTGATAGCTGAGTTGTAGCTGACTGGAAAATTCTCCGCTAGGGGCTTCTTTTAAGTCAAAACAGACAGGGAGAATTGCTTCATTAGACTTTTCTAGACTAGCAGTAATTCTTTCAATACCTGAAGCTTGACATCGGTTTTGTGGCTGTTTGGGCGACATTTCTGGAATCTGGACTGCTGCTGGCGGTAATATTTGAGTTCCATCAGAGCTATTGAGATCGGGAGGAATCAGCTGCATTCCTTCAATAGGCTGGGGAGTCTTCACAAATAAACGTCGAGTTGCGATCGCTCCTTTCATCCCCACGATATCAATTTGAGTGGGTGCGATCATAACATCTGTCTGCTGGGCTAAAACCGGCGTTGGGGTCAACACCAGAACCAGCATGAGATATCTAAGAAAAATTCCCCGGAAATTCATAGTCACCAACCTTGTAACCGACTTTCTGCCAGTTCCCATTCCTACTGCAATTCTACTCTAATGGGACTTAAACAAATTTGAATGCCAAACAAAGCCGAAACTGGCTTTACTCGATTCTATCCTTGGGGTTGTGCTTTTAAAATTGTGAATACCAAGTACATTTGCTACATTTTAAAACTATCTTAACCTTAAGATTACTTTAATATTTCTTGGTTGTATCGAGAATAAAATCAATCTGTTGTTTCATTTTTATTTGAAGGAATTCTACCAAATTATGCCCGATTTTGCCACAGAATCGAAGGATACAGTAAAGGAAGCTACTACCTTCGTCAATTTAGGGATAGTTCACCAGGCACTCTCATTTTAGATGTAGCCGCCCCGTAGCATCGCAGCCTTGTCTTTGTATTCTAAATGAAGCATAATACAATCTTGAATGAATTATAATACAGGACAAGGACATGACCGATGTGACTGTTTCTCAACTGGCGATCGCCATTATCGGTGGTGGTTTCAGTGGTTCTCTCGTCCTAACCTGTTCCCTTGGTTAACGATCGCCAAAAATGTCGAGTTTGGGCCAAAAATGAAAGGAGTGAGCGATCGGGAACGAAAACAAAGGGTATCCGCCACTTTGGAGATGGTGGGACTCTCGGAAGCGGCGAATTTCTTCCCCTATCAGCTTTCCGGAGGGATGCAACAACGATCAGCGATCGCCCGTACCCTAGCCGCCGAACCAGCGATTATTCTCATGGACGAACCTTTTGGCGCACTCGATGCGCTCACCCGCGAATCGATCCAAACCCATCTCAGAGGCATTTGGCAGAGAACAGGGAAAACGATCTTTTTCATCACCCATGACGTGGAAGAGACTCTCTTACTCGCCACCCGCATCGTTGTCCTCCACGCTCGTCCCGGTCGCGTGGTTAAGGATATCGTCAATCCTTTCGCCCACCGTGACCACGAGGTAACCCCGGCTTCTTTGCGGCTATCCCGAGAATTCCTAGAGATGCGACAGAATTTGGTGGATAGTATTCGCAGCGACGAGATATAGTCACTTGATCCCTTTAGGGATTTCAATTTCTCGCTCTATTGTTTAATCATTACAGTTTATAAGTAAGTAGTTATAATTAAATTGAAGATAGATTTTGCGTCTGATCCCCCCTGCCCCCCTTGATAAGGGGGGTGCTGATGGGCGGGGGGATCCCCCCTGTCCCCCTTGATAAGCTATCCCTTATAGGGATCTTTCTTAACAATTTTTGCAGTAAGCACTCCAACCCTTATCCTGACTTGATTTCAGTTTTTTCTTTGTTTTGTAAGGGTGTCAACAAGGAATATTACAAATTGTTAACCGA
>NZ_JADBUZ010000027.1:0-12551 GCF_020245305.1 Microcystis sp. M20BS1
ACCGCCTATAGCTTCTTGTACTTGTTGCGCGCGACTTTTTACCCGGCCAAGCTTTTCTGGTCGGAACCCCCTAAGCCGAGTTTTCAAGGTGCTGCGCCGTCCACTTGGTTTTCGAGACTGGCCTTTTAATTCTAACGTAAAGCCAACCCAGAACGGCGGGGTTTCAGACCCAAAATTTCCGATGAACTACTCGGCCGCAGCAGCGTTTAAGGGTTTAATGCTGACGATGCGAGCGCCTAAACGGGTAATCCGACGCATTTCTTGATTCATGCGGCTATAGGGAACGGTTAAAAAGACACTGCCACTCTTACGGATAGAATAATCTAGGTTATCAGTATTGTCATTTTGACTCAAACCGACGACTTCATAGACAAAAAGGCGATTTTCTTTGGCACTAGAGAGACTTTGCATCGAAATGGCTCCTACATTGATGTTATAGTTCTCTAGTTTAGCCTAGCAGGGAGACTAGCAATCTAGTTAGGGTTTGCGGCAAAAAGTTTCTCGTGGGGCCAGGGTGTGGGGTGCAGGGTGTAGGGTGTAGGGTTGTACCCATTTTCATCTGGTAAATTACCTAATTTTCAGGGAAAAAGTCCCTGAATTTTCACCCCGATCCCTCCAATGGCTGGCACTTTTTGATTTTCCAAAAGTCTAAACGTCTTACCCAACAAGGTTTTTAGATGTATTCAGCCAACCCTAGTTAATGGCCGATTTACGCCTGTTTATTCTACCATAACGCTCGATCGCAATTGTCCACAGGCCGCATCGGTCGCTAAACCTCTCGAATAACGGACAGTAACGGCGACTTTTTCCTGTTCTAAAATAGTTTTAAAAGCCTTAATTCTTTTTTCATCAGGCCGCTGATAATCCACCTCTTGAATGGGATTAAGTGATCGCTGTTAATTGTTTAAAGATAAGCCTGCCGATAAGTCGCAACGCTACCTCCTTGATCTAGTGTAGTCGATTGATGTCGTACTACTTAATCATCCCCGATGATTTCTCGCAGGTCTTGATTGAAGTGAAAGTGGGTAATATACACTCCTTTAGGGGTCTGTAAAGTGATAAACTCTATAAACAAAGAATCTTGTTCGTGGCGAAGTTTCAAGAAAAAACGTCTTAAAAACTTATTCTGGGGATAGATAAGTTCTTGCAGGAAAATAGATTGTTTACAAGGTCCACTAGCTTGAGTGTATTGTTTGAGAATTTTTTTCATTTGTAAACGGGATTCCTCCCAGATCTGGACATCCCTTCTAGCTTGTTCGGCCGATTCAAAAAAATCCTCATGATCCTTGGCGAATTTAATCATGCTATCTACCCACACATCAACTGCACCACCAGTATTGCCCGCTAGATACAGTTCCAATCCTTGACGAACAGGCACGGGAAGTTGTGCCATCTCCTCATCATCAATTACGATCAAGGTGGGTGTGGTTGGTTCTTGGCCGACAAGTAGCGGTCGACTATAAGCTACCCCAGAAAAACAATTAAAAACCGCTAAAGTTCCTAAAGCTGCAATTGCTAATATTTGACTTTTCATGATCCTTACCCCCGAACTCGAAAAAATCACCAACAGTCGAGTTACTGCGGTTGACAAGTACTAAAATCTACTTCTCTGAAAAAATTCCGCAACGGGATAACCAAAACCGCTAGTTCAAGAAGCACACTTAACAGTTACTTGCCCCCACCGTTGAGGTGTTGCCCGATAACCATCCCGATCTTGATTAAATTTTACAATTATTAACAAACAACACAACCAACACTCCTCTGTTACTCTAATTATAACAGAGAAAACTGATGATAGAGTAGTGAACAAATCAAGTTTATTCTACCATAACGCTCGATCGCAATTGTCCACAGGCCGCATCGGTCGCTAAACCTCTCGAATAACGGACAGTAACGGCGACTTTTTCCTGTTCTAAAATAGTTTTAAAAGCCTTAATTCTTTTTTCATCAGGCCGTTGATAATCCACCTCCTGAATGGGATTATAGGGGATTAAATTGACGTGAGATTGAAACCCTTTCACCAGTTTGGCTAATTCCCTTGCGTGTTCGGGTAAATCATTTACTCCCGCTAAAAGAATGTATTCAAATGTCACTCTTCGTCCCGTGATTTGAACGTATTCCTGACAGTCTTGGATCAGATTACTTAGGGGATAATGGTCGGCACTGGGGATTAATTTAGCTCGAACTTGTTGATTAGAAGCATGAAGACTAACAGCAAAAGTTACTTGTAAATTATGTTCGGCTAGTTGCTTGATTTTATGGGGTAATCCCACGGTAGAAATCGTTAAACAACGCTGACCGATCCCCACATCTTGATTCAGGGAATGAATCGCTGTCACCACTTCGGGGATATTTAATAAAGGTTCCCCCATCCCCATAAATACCACATGACTAACTCGCTGTTGAAAATCCTCCTGTACTGTTAATACTTGGTCAACGATTTCATAGGCTTTTAAATTACGAGTAAAACCCCCTTTTCCCGTGGCACAAAAATCACAGGCCATCGGACAACCCACTTGGGAAGAAACACAGACTGTTAATCTTTTTTCACTAGGAATTCCTACCGCTTCGATAATTAAACCATCCGCCAGTTTTAGCAGATATTTACGAGTGCGATCGGGTGCTACACTGCGATAATGTATAAGGGAACGACCGATAGGATAATCCGCCAGCTTGCTGCGCCATTCTTGGGGGAATACGGAAATATCCGCCAAAGAATGCACCCCTTTTTCGTATAGCCATTGGTGTAATTGTTTACCCCGATAAGCGGGTTGTCCCTGGTCTTTTACCCAGTCGGTCAGTTCCTCTAAAGATTTCGCTAGTAAAGTCATAATTATTATCGTTGATCACCTTATCATTCTAACCGATCGCTCATGCCTAGTAGCAAAATCGTAACAAAATTGTATTGATTAATTGACATTTTTTCCCTTTGCTCCTTCTCTAGTCTTTGTTAGTCAATTAAATACTTAAAACTATAACTTAAGTAGGTAGGTGTTAAAAGTTTTCAGATACCCCCGCCTATCGGCACCCCCCTTATCAAGGGGGGCAGGGGGGATCGAACCTCAAATCCATTTTTAATTTAATTATAACCAGCTACTTAAACTGAGCCTGACGACAAAAATAAATCTAGTCTTAAGCTTGACTTTTTTACTTTTCATTTAATCTAACTGTTCAAAGGGAACTGTCAGCGCCATAATAATCGATGGACTTCGATCGAGAACAGAAATTTTATGAGTTGCCAGCAAAAAAAGTCAATATGGGGAAATAAGGAGCTATTCAGTTGTAAAAGCAATATTTAAGCGAAAATTTATGAAAATCGCTATTTTATCGCAAGATACTTCTCTTTATTCCACCAAGCGACTGAAAGAAGCGGGAGAAGCTCAAGGCCATGAGGTACGAGTGATCAATTATTTGCGCTGTTACATGAACATCACCTCCCATAAACCCACGGTTGTTTATAACGGTAAACCCTTAGAGAGTTTCGATGCGATTATCCCCCGTATTGCCGCCTCAAAAACCTTCTATGGAACCGCAGTAGTCCGACAATTCGAGGTGATGAATGTTTTTACTGCCAACGACTCGCAAGCAATTTCCCGGTCGCGGGATAAATTGCGTTGTCTGCAAATCCTGGCCAGGGAAGGGATAGGTTTACCGGTGACGGGAATTGCTCACGCAACTCAAGATATCGATGGTTTAATCGAAACCGTCGGCGGCACCCCTCTGGTGATTAAATTATTAGAAGGAACCCAAGGTATTGGGGTAGTCTTAGCGGAAACCGATCAAGCAGCCAAGTCAGTTATTGAAGCTTTTCGGCAATTAGAGGCTAATATTCTAGTACAAGAGTATATTAAAGAGGCCAGTGGGGCAGATCTGCGCTGTTTTGTCATCGATGGAAAAGTGGTAGCCTCGATGAAGCGACAGGGGGCTGAGGGCGATTTTCGTTCTAATCTTCACCGCGGTGGCAAAGCAGAAAAGATAAAATTAACCCCAGAGGAACGCAGTACGGCTATACGGGCCACTAAAGCTATGGGTTTACGGGTTGCCGGTGTGGACTTATTACGGTCTAATCACGGGCCTGTGGTTATCGAGGTCAATTCCTCTCCCGGTTTGGAAGGAATAGAAGCGGCCACTGGTGTGGATGTGGCCAAAAAAATTATTGATTTTGTCGCTAAAAATGCCACCCTAGTCCTAAATCGCGATCGATATCAATATTAGCTGTCAGCCTTGCATCAGTTATCAGTTATCAGTTATCAGTGGGTAAGTTATCAGTCAATAGTATTAAGCGATAAGCTCGGAGCTGCCTTTTTACTAAAAAAAATCTCCCCACACCCCACACCCCACACCCTACACCCTACACCCACTTTCAAGTCAGATGTGATTGATCAGTCGGCAAATACACGGACGCTATCGGGAATAATCGATAGTTTTACCTTTGTACCGATGTCTAATTGGGTGTTAATCGTTGTTCTAGCGTGGATTTGGCTGCCGGTGGCCGTTAGCAGACAATAACGGTATTCCCGTCCTAAAAATTGGCGATCGCAAATAACTAGCTCTCCCGTCTCATCCGGGTTAATTTTGACATCTTCCTCTCTCAGCATCAATTCCCCTTTGTCCAAATCTTGACCATCGGCAATTTCCCAGACTCCTATCTCGGTTTGCCATTGTTCCCCCTTCCGTCTAGCGGGGAGAAAGTTAGCTTGGGTGACAAACTCGGCCACGAATCGCGAGGCCGGATGACTATAAATTGCTTCGGGATTGTTAATTTGTTCTAATTTTCCTTGACAAATGACCGCAATTGTGTCACTGATCACCATTGCTTCCTCCCGGTCGTGGGTGACAAAAATGGCCGAGATACCAGTCGCTTTCAGGATATGACGGATCTCGTGTCGTAAGCGTTGCCGGACCTGCACATCGAGATTACTTAAAGGTTCATCTAAGAGGATTAAAGAGGGTTTTGGGGCTAAAGCGCGGGCGAGGGCGACTCTTTGCTGTTGTCCTCCTGATAGCTGATGGGGATAACGTTTTTCTAGTCCTTGCAGTCCGACTAAATCCAAAGTTTCCGCCACCCTAGCGTTAATGGCTCTGCTCGATAATTTCTCCCCAGAGTTTTTTAAACCGAAGGCGATATTGTCAGCAATGGTTAAATGGGGAAAAAGAGCGTAATCCTGAAAAACCATGCCCGTATTGCGTTTTTCTGGGGGAATAAAGGTTTTTTCGTCGGCAACTATTCGCCCTCCCAATTCAATCACTCCTTGAGATGGTTTTTCAAATCCCGCAATCATCCGCAGTAGAGTGGTTTTACCGCAACCCGACGGACCCAATAATCCGAGAATTTCGCCCTCTGTTAAACTAAAACTGATATTATCGACAGCTAGAGTAGGAGAAGCGGGAAAACGCTTGTTAACCTCGGATAAACGCAGAATGACAGACTTTTTCATGGTGAGAAAGACAATCGCCCAGTCAGTGGCAGGGCTATTTACTTAAGAATTATTCCTAATTAGTTCACTACTATTATTTATAACATCTCAATGGACTAATTAGGAAACTTTCTCAAAAATTTCATGCTCACACCTGAAGATATTATTCTCGTTCCCCGGGGGGCCGAGCATAGCTCAATCCGTCGAGGATTAAGGAACATCGGCGATTTAGCCCCGCAAATTATCCCGATTAACCTTGGCGCTCCAGAATTTCTCGACAGTTCCCCAGTCTCTAGGCAATCTCTAGAATTTCTTAATAAGTTTACAGGAAAAATTGTGACACTGGGATTAGCGGGCAGTCTCAGCGATCGCTATCGGGTCGGAGATGGGGTAATCTATCAAGGTTGTGGCGCGGAAACGGGGAGTTATTGGCAGTGCGAACCAGAAATAACCGCAGAAATCGCCCAATTAACTGGATATAGTCTCGTTAAAGGTTTAACCAGCGATCGCCTGATTAGCCGATCCGAGGAAAAACGACGTTTAGGACAGGGGGGCTATGAGGTGGTAGATATGGAAGGAGCAAGGATTTTAGCGGCTTTACCGGGGCAAAAAGTGGCAATTGTGCGCGTGATTAGCGACGAGGTGACACAGGATTTACCCGATTTAGCCCCGGCAATTGATAATCAAGGTCAGCTGCTACCATTGCCCCTAGCTCGACAAATGTTAATCCGTCCTCTCCCGGCCTTCCATTTGATTCAAGGTTCCCTAAAAGGTTTATCCGTACTAACTCAGGTGGCGCGAAAGTTGTGCGGCAGTAATTTTTAAAAGTTGCTTGCAGATTATTTTTTTTCTGTGCTATAATGGTTAAGCTAAAATCAAGCGGATGTGGTGGAACTGGTAGACACGCACGTTTGAGGGGCGTGTGGCTTACGCCTTGCGAGTTCGAGTCTCGCCATCCGCATAAACTTTTATCTGCCCTCTGACAAGAATTGCCCTTGTCACCCATCGTCAGGGATGGACATTTGGCCATCAAAATTTCCTAACTCACCCTTTCAGGTGGCTTAGGTTTGACTAAGTTTAGTTAAGCGGTTGCGAGTAGCGATTTAGCCAAAGCACTAGGTCGTTTAATGCCGTAAAATCCAACAAAGCCTCAGCCAAGGACTCTAATTGCTCGATTTCTAAAGACTGAATCTGGGCAGCCAACACCTCATCCACTGCACCAAAACGACGTTGCAACAGACGCAAAATCAGGGCAGATTCTCCTTCCAGTCGTCCTTCCAGTCGTCCTTCTTCCTTGGCTTCACGATATACCCTTGTATCTGCCAATTGTAGTCCTAGCATCGCTTCCACCTCCTGCCGACTCAAGTTAGTAAATTTATAGACCATAATTGTGGCAATCATTTCTATTATGGCGCGACTGGCTTCTGTATCTGCAATTTGCTCTTGGGTTCGTGCCAGTAAATAGCGGGCTTTTTCTGGTGCTTGGGTTTCTTCCACAGTAGTGAGTACCATCAAGGCAACCCCTAACGGTAACTGCTGAATTTCCCCTAATTCTTTCAGGTAAATTCGATGCACTTGCTCACAATTGAGCAGCGCCCGGTAAGGATGGGCATTACTTTGTTCTAGGCTGCGGGTGGGATAGATGACAACAATTTGCCAATCGGCAAATCGTTCTCGCTGACGGTAAAAATACAAAAATGATTCACCAAATACCCTTTCATAGAGTCGTTCGTCTTTTTGAAATTGCACTTCGCAAAAATAGATTACCCCGCTACTATCATTATCGGGTGGCAGGAATACGCCATCGATCTCAAATTTGGGTTCTTTGACGGCTACGGAGTCAAAGCGGTATTCGGTGGCATTATCTGGCGGGTTTTCCAGTAAATCGAAGAGAAGGGAGGGGGATTGTTGAAAAAGCCGGTAAAATATCGAGTCTCGTTTCATCGCCAATTCAAAAATGAAACGCATCAACCTCAAGAGGGAGCATCTCACCTTTGTAACCCCTAAATCAGGTTTTTATGTCAAGCTATTTTGAAAGCCTTGCTGGAAAACAGTTTTAGAGATAAGTATAATTACTCACTTGCATAAATGAGATGCTCCCACCTCAAGACCTCAAGAGTTGAAAAAGAAAGGCTCATCAGGTACTGTTTGAGCCTTATCGGAAGTTAACGACGGCGGGTGAGTTCAGCCGTTAGACTGCCAATTTCTTGGTCAAGATAGTTCCGGTTACTTTTGGGCAGGTGCTATACTGTAGTGAGGTTTGTAAATGGTTTCTCCCATGAAAAATAAAGCCATTATTGTACTGGGGGCGGTTGCCGCTCTTGGGTTGGCTGCAACCTCAACTTTACTTATGACACGTCCATCTGGAAATTCTCCAGATTCCGCCTCTGCTCAATTTTCTCCCAACGGCATGGGTATGATGCATCATATGCAGGTCAGTAGCGAGTTTAACTATCTTGCCCAAATGATTCCTCACCATCAGGAGGCAATCGATACCGTCCAGGTTATTCTGACACGCACTAGTCGTCCTGAGATGAGGCAGTTTGCTCAAAAGATCATTCAAGTGCAAACTGCTGAAATTGCTCAGATGAAAAACTGGCTCAACGAGTGGTATCCCGGAAGGAATATTAGCGTTTCCTACGTTCCCATGATGCGCGATCTGAGTCAAATTCAGGGCGATGCCCTAGATCAAACTTTTTTACAAAATATGATTAAACATCATATGGGAGCCGTGATGATGTCGCAAATGCTCCTGAATCATAATCTGGTGAAGCATCAGGCTGTCCGGCCTTTTGCTGAGAACATTGCCACTAGCCAGCGCCGGGAAATTCAGCAGATGCAAACTTGGTTGATGGCTTGGTTTGGTGATCGCAATCCAATGGGTGGGATGCATCATTAGCTGGTATTGCGATCGCGATTTTGTCGGGTGCGTTCCCTAATGCAAGTACGCTTAACTGATACAAAAGTTCTGGTGTCCCCTAAAACCAGAGACTTATCGCCTCAAAATAAAGATAACTGCTATATCCTTCTGTTCACTTTAAAATAAAACCGTTAGCTTGCTGGGGATTGAGAGTGACAATCCCAAAATCTCTACCTAAACCCTTCCCTTTCGAGGTAAATATTTCATGAGCCAAACGATCACACCTTCTTCCTTAAAAGCTAGTTTAGCCCCCAATACGACTAGAGCAGCAACGGTGGACGATGGGGGAAATGTGCTAGGGGAATTTCTGCAAGAAACTCTGGCCATGACTAAACGTCTGTTCATCCAATTAAAACGTCGTCCTTCAACCCTAATCGCGGGGGTAATTCAGCCCTTTATGTGGCTGATTTTATTTGGAGCTTTATTTTATAATGCCCCCCAGGGACTATTCGGCAACGATCTCAGTTATGCTAAATTTCTCGCCCCCGGAGTGATTGTCTTTACCGCTTTTTCCGGGGCCTTAAATGCCGGTTTGCCGGTAATGTTCGATCGAGAATTTGGCTTTCTTAACCGTCTCTTGGTAGCACCTTTAACCACTCGTTACTCGATCGTGGCCGCTTCTACCATCTATATTATCGCCCTCAGTTTCATCCAAACCGCCTCGATCGTGGCCGCTAGTGCCTTTTTAGGGGCCGGATTACCCAGTTTAGCTGGATTAGGTGCGATCGCTTTGATTGTTTTCCTAATAGTTTTGGGGATGACTGCCTTAAGTCTCAGTTTAACCTTTGCCCTACCCGGACATATCGAATTAATCGCCGTCATTTTCGTCACCAATTTACCGCTTTTATTTGCCAGTACCGCCCTCGCTCCCTTAAACTTTATGGCAGATTGGTTAAAAGTAATCGCTAGTCTCAACCCTCTTACCTATGCGATCGAACCGATCCGTTATATTTATTTCAATCAGCACTGGTCTTTTGATAGCATAGTCTTACAAACCCCTTGGCTTGACCTCAATTTCTTGACAGTTTTAGCCCTACTCTTAGCTTTTGATCTGCTAATCCTTTTAGCAATTCAGCCCTTACTTCGTCGTCGTTTTGCTTAAATCAGTTATCAGTTATCAGTTATCAGTTCACTGATAAGCTTGTAACTTTCTCACCACCAAAAACAAGATAATTTTCTGAGGAGTTAGTTAGATTATGAATACTCAAAAAATGTTAATCAAATCGTCTTTATTTCTAGCTACCATTCTATTAGTCGGGGCTGATTTTAATCCGCAATTGTTAGCTCAAAGCTTGAACCCCAGTCAGCCGGATTATCAAAAAAATGAACGTAGTTCCGATGGCAGGGATGCTCTCGGTGGTTTTGATCCTTTAGACTTGATTCATAATAGTAATTTTCGCCGTAGCCGGGACGGATCGGAGTTTCAGGAAGATACTCGCAATAATATCAACCAAGCGGCTGAGGAGTTTAAACGCAAGCAAAGAGAACAACTGGAAAATCTGCAAAATTCTGCCCCAGAAACCAAATAAAACCCCTTTTTGATTTGCCTTTTGCCCATCCTAACCAGGAGGTTGATTTTGTCCTATTGCTTAGTATATATGATCGCTAAGTGCAGATGATCTGAGAAAGACCGATAACTGAAGAGCATTGGGGGGTTTATCTTACACGAATTTATATTAAACTTAGGATTGGTTTATTGAATTATCATCTTATTAAAACTGTGGAAGTAATGGAAATCGGGCAAAAAGTCAAGGTCTGTCGCTTAAGAGACCGCGTTAACTCGGATGTAGCGGGTAAATTGGGTAAAGTGGGTGTCATCAAAAATTTTAAGATGACCGATGGCAGCGGTGTTGGTGCTGTTGTCCAGTTCGATGATAAAACCGCTACTTGGTTTTTTGAAGATGAACTCAAACTCATCTAAATATAACGCTTAGGAACTAATTATGTCCTTAATTTTGACCTTTTTGGGCAAGGGGGGCAGCGGTTGCAGTACAATAGCGATCGCTTCGGCAAAGAAAATGGCTGGTCTGGGGTCAAAAGTTCTCTTGATCGGTCAGGATCCTAGCCCTGCTTGGGGATTACTCCTCAAGGCCTCCCCTAGCTCCTCCATTACAGAAATTGCCCCCAATCTCTCGGTTGTGCAGCTTAGTAGTACACATTTACTAGAAAAAAGTTGGGAAGAAGTCAAGGAATTGGAAAAGCAGTATTTGCGTTCTCCCACCTTGAAAAATGTTTATGGTCAAGAGTTGGGCGTTTTACCCGGAATGGACCAAGCTCTAGCCTTAAATTTCCTGCGGGAACAGGATAAAAGCGGAAATTACGATGTCATCATCTACGACGGCAGCGGAGATATCAACAGTCTGCGAATGTTGGCGATTCCAGAGGTGGGCAGCTGGTATTCACGCCGTTTTCGCCAGGTTTTCAGCGATTCTGAGATTGGTCGCACCCTTTCTCCCTTTTTCCAACCAATCGCCGCCGCCGTGCTGAATTTCTCCTTTAATCCCGACGGTTTAGGGAAGAAGGTCGATAATAACATTCTAGACGAGGGACGTTCCGCTTTAGCCGATCCTCGGCGAGTTTTAGCCTATCTAGTCACCAATGATGATCCAATTGCGATCGCAGAGGCCAAATATCTTTGGGGTGGGGCGCAGCAAATCGGTTTAAATGTGGGGGGAGTGATCTTTAATCGCTGTCAGAGTGCCACCGAGGATTTTGCCCCGCTGCCGGCGGCGATTTTACCCGACCGTCAAGGAGAAGATTGGCAGGAGTTAATCGCCGAGTTACCCAATTTTCTCACGGTGCAGCCGCCCAAACCGTTAATAATCGATACGGCAGCCGGTCAGGTCAAGGTTTATTTACCCGGATTCGAGAAAAAACAGGTAAAACTGACGCAATCGGGTCCAGAATTAACCATCGAAGCCGGGGATCAACGGCGTAATATTGATGTACCACCGCCTCTGACCGGAAGATCGGTAAAAGGGGCAAAATTCCAAGAAGGTTACTTAATTATTTCTTTTTAAGGGATTATGTCGAACAGCGAGATAGAAAACAAGGATAATCGAGGCGCAAAAACTCGCCAATTATTGGGCATGAAAGGGGCCTCATCGGCAGAAACCTCCCTCTGGAAAATCCGCTTACAATTGATGAAGCCGATCACTTGGATTCCCCTAATTTGGGGGGTTGTCTGTGGGGCTGCTTCATCGGGTAATTATACTTGGTCTTTAGAAGATGTCTTAAAAGCGGCCACCTGTATGTTACTTTCCGGTCCATTGATGACTGGTTATACCCAAACTTTAAATGATTTTTACGATCGAGAAATCGATGCAATTAATGAACCCTACCGTCCGATTCCTTCGGGGGTGATTTCTATTCCGCAAGTGGTCGGCCAGATTTTGGTTTTATTAGCAGGTGGGTTAGGAATATCTTATCTTCTCGATCGCTGGGCTGGTCATGATTTCCCAATCATGCTCTGTTTAACCCTATTTGGTTCTTTTATTGCCTATATTTATTCAGCACCACCCTTAAAATTAAAACAAAATGGTTGGCTGGGAAATTATGCCCTCGGTGCTAGTTATATAGCATTACCTTGGTGGGCAGGTCACGCCCTTTTTGGTCAGTTAAATGGGACAATTATGATCCTAACCCTCATCTATAGTCTGGCGGGTTTAGGCATTGCTGTAGTTAACGACTTTAAAAGTGTGGAGGGTGACGAAAAATTAGGCTTAAAATCCTTGCCAGTTATGTTTGGAATTACCACTGCAGCTTGGATTTGTGTGATTATGATCGATGTTTTTCAAGCGGGAATTGCGGGCTATCTGATTAGTATTCATCAGAATCTTTATGCCGCTATTTTACTGTTATTAATTATCCCTCAGATCACTTTCCAAGATATGTATTTTCTGCGGGATCCGCTCAAAAATGATGTCAAATATCAAGCCAGCGCCCAGCCTTTTCTAGTGTTAGGAATGTTGGTGACAGGTTTGGCTTTAGGTCAGGGGATACTCGGAAGATTGTAATTAATAAAAACTGGAAATATCCAGTTTATGGGACATAATCGCCTTGAATTGGGTTTCTGTTTACGGTAACTTGATCCGTCAAGAGGGGTGAAAATAGATTTTCGGTTCGATCCCCCCTGCCCCCCTTGATAAGCTATCCATTAGTCACATCTTTCTTAACATAAAATTTGACAAAAAGAGAAAAGTGTGCAAGATGGC
>NZ_JADBUZ010000028.1:0-12458 GCF_020245305.1 Microcystis sp. M20BS1
GTGGTCGAGGGAATCAACAATAAACTTAAACTAATAAAACGGAGAGGCTATGGCTTTAGAAACTTTCGGAATTTTTGGGTTAGAAGTATGTTGTCTTGGCATCTTGTCTGTTGATTTAGCATAAAGGGTAACGAAGAGCCTCGATTATTTTTTATTCCTAGGATGAGCGCCAACGGTTCGACCGATTCACGGCCCACCTCGCGCCCCTCCATCGGACAAACGAAATGCCTAGTACGCGACCGGAATTCGCGGGGCGTTCGCGGGAATTCCGTAGAGCCGCGCGCCATTTTCGTAGAGGATCTTTCTCTTCACGCTGTCGGTAATATCGATCCGATCAATCATTAAATCAACGGCACCTGGAAAGGGCGCGTCGAAATGGGGAAAATCGCTGGCGAATAAGAGCGTGTCCTCGAAACCCGCGTCGATCAGGGTCGGCAGAAGCGGATCGTCCGCGTCAACACCGAGGAAACATTGCCGCTTGAAATAGGTGCTGGGTTTTTCCGGTAATAGAGCGTGATCTTTCGCGAAAAATTCCGCGTGACCGTCCATGCGATTAAACCAAAAGGGCGCCCAACTAGCCCCACTTTCCATAAACCCGAAACGAAGACGCGGAAAACGCTCCATCACACCGCCGGTTATTAATAACAGGACCGCCATCATCTGCTCGAAAGGATGACTGATCATGTGTCCCTGCATGGTGTTGTGAATTCGTTCCACGCCGATTCGGGGAATGTTGGCCACGCCGTAGCCTTCATGAAACATGACGGCGATTCCAGCCTCCTGACAGACAGACCACAATCTTTCATAATTGGGATGATCTACATTAAGACCGCCCACCGTATTCGGTCGCAACATCACCGCCGAGAAACCTTTGTTCCGAACTCGTTCGGCCTCTTCAACCGCCAGAATCAAATCCTGTTGGGGAAGGATGGCGATCGGATTGAGACGACCCTCGCTATCGGCACAATAATCCGCTATCCAATTGTTATAAGAACGGGTCACTTCCAGCGCGAAAGCGGAACTTCGGAGCGCCGGTAATAAACCGAGCACTTTGGAGGGAAAAATATAGGTGATATCGATGCCTTCGGAGTCCATCGCCGTCAATCGATCGGCCGGATTCAGTCCCCCTTTTTTGAGCGCTTCCAACACGGTGATCGCGGCTGGGTCATCTTTTTGCCAGCTTCCAGGTGTATAGGTAGCGCCTTGGGTTTTCCCGAACCACGCGGCGGCGGTTGGCTGGCCGTGAAAGGTCGCGGAAGGTTGTTCGATGATCCTACCTTCCGCATGGAGTTGTGAATTTTCATAACCGGGCATCCAGTCCGCGTACTTTTTCGGCATCGTTTCTCGCCACCAACTATCATCGTTCGGCAAAACGATATGACTGTCCGCGTCTATTACCTGGAAACTCACTCTCCGTTTAACTCTTCGCATATATTCGCTCCAAAAGTTTCTCTAAACTACGGTTGTAACGATTCCGATCAAGGAATTGACACGATACCAGAGATGCGCGTAGTTCGGCGCTCCCCCCGGTAAACCGGTCGATCGGAACGAAAAATCGACTTTTCTCTCCAGATTTCGACGGTTAGCACAAAGTACGATCTTTGTCAACTTTCTTAGGTAACGCGATGTGCAGCTAAAAACGACAGAATCAGGGTTCCAGAGGATACTTTATCTCTGCTGATTTCTGAAAGCCTTGTAAATCAAGACTAAAAATATAGTTGCACACGGGGTTAATTTATTTGCACTAACTCATAGTAACTGTTCCTATGTGCTGGGATAATCCAAAAAACGCAAGTTTTTTAAAATTGGTCAAAAAGTTCGGCGTTGTCAGATCAGAATATGAAAGATGCAATGCAATCCTTGCTATCAAAGTAATTTGAGTTCCAAGCTGATTCGGATCATCTTTCAATTTGACAACGCCCTTTATCTGACAACGCTTGATTTTCTCTCCTTGAGTGTGTGACTGCTCACCTCTTTGTAATAAACCTACACCTGTCAGGATGGGGGTGTAGGGTGTGGGGTGTGGGGAAGTGGGGAAGTGGGGAGAAGGGAGAATAAATAAAAATAATCTCCTGTCTCCTGACTCCCGAATAGGACTATTTTTTCAACTGCTTAACCGCTTGATAGATTTCGGGTAAACGCTTGTAAGCGGCTGCTGCCTTGAGGAATAGTTTATGAGGCATAGCAGGAGAGCCAGAAACCACTTCTCCTGCCCCAATATCGTTGTGAATGCCAGTTTGGGCAGTTGCGATCGCACCGTCCCCGATCGCTGCTTGATTGGCAATGCCCACCTGTCCTGCTAAAATAACCCGATTGCCCAATTTTACGCCTCCTGCCATGCCTACCTGTCCTGCTAGGGCGCAAGCTTGGCCAATTTGGCAATTATGGGCAATATGGACGAGATTATCGATCTTAGTCTGGCTACCGATGCGGGTTTCTCCCACTGCCGGACGATCCACGGCGCTATTACAGCCAATTTCTACGCCATCTTCTAAGACCACGATACCCGATTGTTCCATCTTAAACCAGCCTTCGGGAACCGGCACAAAACCGAAGCCCTCCGCACCGATAACAGCGCCACTGTGGATAACGCAATCATTGCCGATTTGTACCCGTTCGTGAATGGTACAGTTAGCGTGGAGAGTTGTGCGATCGCCAATATGTACCCCGGGGTAAACAACGGCGTTAGGATGAATGCACACCCCATCACCGAGGATGACATTCGCTTCTACCACAGCATGGGCCCCAATGGCAACTTTATGGCCGATTTTAGCCGATGGATGCACCACGGCGGTGGCGTGAATGTAGGGTTGGGGCTGAAAGGGTTGATAGAATAATTTGATGGCGTGGGCGAATAAAAGTCGGGGATTGGCACTAGCTAACCAAGGGATGCCGCGTTCGTCGGCCTGTTGTTGTAAATTGGCATCCAGGGGCAGAATTAGGGCAGTAGCCTCAGTTTTGGCGACAAAGGCAGCAAATTTTCCCCCTTCGATATAGCTAATCGTATCGACTAGGGCGGTTTCGATGGGAGTTATGGCTTTAATTTCGGGATTTCTGTCGGGATAGGCAGTTAAACTGTGAGCAGAGACTAAAGGGCTTAATTTTTGGGCAATTTCACTAAATTTCATAAATATATATTGCGATCTAGATAGGGCTGATGATAGGATGGTCTAAGAGTCTAAAACTATACCGATAATCTTGTCGTTATTATAGTCAAAAAAGTTGCCAGTTTTTTAGGGAATAATTCCTGTTTTCCATTTCAACAAAGCCGACATCGATCTAGAGCAGTTTTTCAGATAAGTTTGCTCTCTCCAAAACTGATTGAGTTGACTTTTTAATACTTGATCGAGTTAATAAAATTGACCCGAACAGTATTAAGGTGATCGGAGTTGATGGTTAGGCAACTGTTGGAAAATTTAGGGGAAAAATTACTGACTCTCCCCAAGAAAGGCTAAGATATACCGGCTTAAAACTGGCTGAATATTTTCCCACTCGAGAGACAATAAACTTCGCTAAAAAGGAGAAGCTAGAGAAAAATCAGCTTAAAAACCCCGTAGTTTCACGACGGCTTTTGTTGATTTCTTCGGAACCTTGATCGGTCACGGCAATTAAAGACGCAGCGAATCGCTATCTTTTAGGCTTTGTCGTTGAGACTAAACTGGAAACCCTGGCCCAACAATCGGCAATCAGTGGGGATTGCCAACGAGTGCCACCTTCTCAACCTTTGAGCTGCCAGTCATTACCGCCGCAGAGAGCGCAGTGAGCAGATCAAATCTACAATACCAGATTTTCAAGTGGGGAATCTGGGTTAAAATAGACCGAGAAAGTTAACAAAAAAATTGTCTCGCTCAAGTGGGCGAAAATCAGCTTATGACCCTTGCGGTGGCGATCAAAAACTTAAAAAAATCCTACGGTCAGACAGCAGCGGTTAAAGATATCTCCTTTACCGTGGCAGCGGCAGAAATCTTCGGTTTACTCGGTCCCAATGGTGCGGGGAAAACCACCACGATTCGCTGTCTTTGCACCCTTGCTAAACCCGATGGCGGCAAAATCGAGGTGGGGGGTGTCGATGCCCTAAATAACCCCAAATCCGCCCGTAAACGCCTAGGTTACGTTGCCCAAGAAGTCGCCCTCGATAAAATGCTCACCGGCCGGGAACTGTTGCAACTACAAGCGGCTCTGTATCACATTCCCGCTCAAAAGTCAAGAGAGCGCATCAAAGAATTAATAAATCTTTTAGGATTAGAGGAATACGCCGATAAAAAAACGGGGACCTATTCCGGCGGCATCAAAAAACGGCTGGATTTAGCGGCGGGATTACTGCATCAGCCGGAAGTTTTGGTGCTGGATGAACCGACTGTGGGACTCGATATCGAAAGTCGTTTGATTGTCTGGGATTTTCTGCGACAATTGCGTGCGGCCGGAACCAGTGTGTTAATCACCAGCCATTATCTCGAAGAAATCGACGCTTTGGCCGATAACTTGGCAATTATCGACAATGGTATCGTCATCGCTCGCGGTACCCCCTCACAACTGAAGGAGCAACTGGGCGGCGATCGCATTACCCTGAAAGTGCGAGAATTTTCCCCAGAGGAAGAAGCTTTCCAAGCGAAAGAATTATTATCCCGTCTGCCTTTTGTCGAGGAAGTAATCGTTAATACCGCCCAGGGTAACTCCCTGAATCTCATCGTCACGGCCAATAGCAATCCTTTAAGCAAAATTGAACAAACCCTAGCCGAATCGGGATTACCCGTGTTTAGCATGGCCCAATCCCGTCCTAGTCTCGATGATGTCTATCTGGCGGCCACCGGACGCACCCTGATGGATGCGGAAATTGCCGCCGCCAGCAGTCGCGACCTGAAGGCGGAGAAAAAACAAGCGATGAAGGAATCCTAGACCGGCGAGAAAGGCGGTAATATTGCCCAATTGTCCCGTTAAATCATCTATAATTGGAGCGATCGACTATCTATCAATCAATATGAAAGATAAACGGGTATTGCTGACCGGCGGTACGGGGGGACTGGGTTTAGGAGTCACTCCGGCGGTTTTACACCATGGCGGTCATCTAACCATGACCTATCGGGAGGAAAGGGAGGTAGCTCGTCTGAAATCTCGGCTGAGTGCGGCGGAATTTGAGCGTATTCGCTTTGTCAGGGTGGATTTAACCCAAGAAACTGCCGTGGCTAGATTAATTGATGATCTCGGTCGGGTCGATGTTTTAATTCATCTAGTCGGGGGTTTTACCATGGGGGCGACGGAGGAGTTTAGCTATGAAGATTGGCTAAAAATGTTTGATTTAAACCTCCATAGCACTTTTTTACTGTGTAAACACTGTTTGCGCTCGATGAAACTTCATAATTATGGTCGTATCGTCACTATCGGTTCTCGTGGTGCCGTACAACCGGGGGCAAATTTGGCCGCCTATTGTGCCTCGAAAGCGGCGGTAGTGGCTTTAACCCAAGCGATCGCAGAAGAAACCAAACAGACTAATATTACCGCTAACGTGGTTTTACCAAGTGTTATCGATACTCCGAGCAACCGGGAAGCGATGGGAGAGGCAAAGGCCAAGGACTGGGTAAGTCCCCAATCTCTAGCCGAGGTGATCTGTTTTCTAGCGGGGGAAGGGGCGAAAGACTTGCGCGGGGCGGCAATTCCCGTCTATGGTTCCCTGTGAGTGTTTTTTGTCTTCGGGCTGATACACTGATGACGGCGCTCGCTCTTGCTAAAAATTGGGTTTAATTTATGCTTATTCCGATTCTTATCAGTGTTACTATCTTACTTTTATCCTATCTGCTCGGTTCAATTCCCACGGGTTATTTAATCGGTAAATACAGCAAAGGTATCGATATTCGTGACTATGGTTCCGGTTCCACCGGGGCCACCAATGTGTTGAGAACTCTGGGAAAAACTGCCGGGGCGACGGTGTTATTAATTGATATGTTAAAAGGAATGGCGGCGGTAGCCCTGGCACGAGGGCTATATTTTATTGATGTCAATCTTCTCCCAGAAAGTTGGTATTATTGGTTAATTATCGGGGCAGCATTGGGAGCAATCATCGGTCATAGTAAATCGATTTTCTTGAATTTTAGTGGTGGTAAATCCGTCGCCACCAGTTTAGGGGTTTTATTAGTGATGAATCCCCTAGTGGCTTGCGGAACTTTGGCGAGTTTTTTAGTTATTCTGGCACTTTTCCGGATTGTTTCTTTAGGTTCAATTATTGGGGCGCTGGTGGTCAATATTTTAATGATTGTTTTGGGTCAACCTCTCCCCTATATTTTATTTAGTTTGATGGGGGGAATCTATGTGATTGTTCGTCATCAGGGTAATATTAAAAGATTGTTGGCAGGCACAGAACCGAAAATAGGTCAGAAAGTACAGCCATCATCGGAATTAGGTTACAGCGTTTCTTCTACAGATGAAGTGTAACCTAATTTGTCTCATCTCTAGACGACTGGCTCATGTTCCCCGTTGCCCGTTCCCTAAAACCAGAGACTTCCTAACTCACCCTTAAGATAACTGATACTAAATCCATTGAGTATAGGCTACATATCAGGACAGGCAATAGGCAATAGAAGCAATAAATAATTCTTTAAATAACCGGATTTAGCATCACCCTTAATTATTGTTTTCCTAAGCCTAGTTTTCTGGTTACTTTAAAGTTGGTTTCGGTGTTTGATAGGGTTTGGGACTAATCGAAGGGACTATCAAAAGCAATAAAACGGTGGTGCATTCCCATACGATAATATCGGTCAGTTGAGTGCCTTTTTTAACTAGCCATCTCTGCCGCTAGTTTAGAAAATTGGTATAAGTCCCTAAAGATAGTCTCAAGTTTCTCACAACAGAAAGACTACCCGATCAACTATACCCAAAATCGCTCGATCGATTTAGCGTTTGCGTTTGAGTAATTTAGAAATGCGTCGATCATACCGCAACCAACGCCAAATTTTAATAACCAATTCCTCTACCCATAAAATGATCGCATCTAATCCCTCTAAAATCCGTTCTAAGGGGTGTTTAACGTAGCCGACGGGGGTTGATTCGGTTTCTAACCATTCCTCGTTAATTGGTTGAATTATCTCCTTAGCATAGCGGGGATCTAATTGGGTGGCGGGGGGAGATTCTCTGGCAGTAATTTCAGCGGCGGCCGGGGGGATTTTTTGTAAAGATTTATTTTGTTTTTCTTGACTAAAAGCTTTTTTTGTGATATTAGGCTCGGCTGTGGTGACTGGGGACTGGGGAAGGGGATAAGCGGGATTAAGGCGGGGTTTTTCGGAGTCTTGGGGGGAAATAGCCAATATATCGGCGGATTCTAGCCAATTTTGCTCGCTGACGGCGGAAAATGTCAGGGATTGGCGAGAGGAAAAGAAGTGATCGATCGCCGCTTGGATGAGTTTGCCGATCGTGAAGGGATCCGCTTGGGTTTGTTTTTCTAGCCAATCCTGGAGACGTTGCTTGAAGGTGATCAGCAGAGAATTAGGAAGACTTAGGGGATATTTTGCCGATAAAGCGGGGGAATCAGCACTATATTCTAAATTATTCTTCTCTTTTGCCCAGAAATGCTCGATCGCCGCATAAATTAACCAATAAAGTCGCCAGAGATAGGAGGAATTTTTCTCCAGATTCGGGGACTGGTTAACGAGATCGGAAGGTAGGTTAGAGGTGTGGCTAACACTGCTGGGGATTGCGGGGGAGATAGCGAGAAATTTAGCCTCGAAAATCGCTAATTTTTCGTCAATGACTTCTAAAATCGCTTGGGAATTTAAATTAGGCAGTGGTAAGGAGGGTGGTGTCGGGGTTTTGACGAGATGGGATTCTTGGAATAGATTTATGGCGATCGCGATTTGTCCCTGTTGTTCCCAGCGTAGTAGGTTCCAAAACCAACGGATCGGAGGCAAGACAGGATTTTTATCGGTAAAATTTGGTAATAAAGGCGGATATTGACGATTTAATCGCTTAATTTTCCGTTTTTCGAGGGCGTAGTTAGCCAGTGCCGTCCTAATTTGTTTTTCTATTTGTCTTTGGGTTTGATTATCGGTGATTTTAACAGTCTGGTGATCGTTAGTGACGAAAACTAAAGCTTGATCCTCTAGATCGGCTGCTATGCCAATAAATGCCGTTTCTTGGTCGGATAAGCTCTGTAGAAATTCTTCGATCGCATCCGTCCCCTCTTTGCCGGGGGGTGATAATTGTTTCTGGAGACTGTTCCCCAATTGATTAGCCGTCACCCGCAGCGATTGTATCAGTAAATAGACGGGATAGATGGCTATTTGCAGGGCAAGAGCGATCGCATTTTGACCGCGACGGGAAACGCGGCCGAGGTTATCTTTCAGACGGATCAAGCGACGGTTGATCAGGTTGAACAGTCGGCTTTTATAGGGATCGGCAGCCATGGATTTTGGGCGATAACATCTTCATTTAGACTATCCTATTGTGCAAGGGCGGGATAAAAAAAATTTTTGCTAAAACCCTTGACTCTAGGAAAGATTATTGTTATATTTAAAAAGGTCTGAAATCCAAGCCCCCATCGTCTAGTGGCCTAGGACACCTCCCTTTCACGGAGGCGACAGGGATTCGAATTCCCTTGGGGGTATAAAAAAAGTCAGAGGTGTTAAGCTTCTGACTTCTCGGTTTTTTTCTCCCGTTGATGGCTTTTCGGTAGGGTGACGGTGAAAATTGTTCCTCGATCGATCTGACTTTCGACGCTAATTTGTCCATGATGACTGAGGGTAATCGCTAAAGCGATCGCTAATCCTAATCCTGTTCCCCCGGAAGTGGCGGAATTTTGCCGTGCGGGATCGAGACGATAAAAGCGATTGAAAATATGGGACAAAGCAGCCTCGGGAATCCCGATTCCGTTATCTTTGACGCGCACCAGTAACACCGATTGTCGATCGCGTTTACTTTTTTCCAATTCCACTGCCACATTTTTAGGCTCAGATTCGGGCAAAAAAGCGTGTTTTAGGGCATTAGAAATTAAATTTGTGAATAAACGAGCCAATTGATCCCAATCTCCCTCCATAGTAAACATTTCATCGCTGTAGGAAAAATCCTCTTGGTTCGGTTCCACAATCGACAAAGAGAGGCAAATTCCCTGCTTATCGGCGATTAAACGCTGTTCTTCCACCACTTCCATCAATAAAGCATCCAAAGGTACAGCTTGCTCGATCGGTTGGACGATGCCACTATCAGAACGGGCTAAAAAAAGCAGATCATTGACTAAATTGCCCAATCTTTCCGTTAAACGCTCGATCACCTGCAAGCGTTGATCGCCAGTTTGGGGATAAGCGATCGCCATTTGCACGTTAGTTTGGATAGTGGCGATCGGATTGCGTAATTCATGGGAAGCATCGGCGGTAAATTGTTTTAAACTCTGATAGGACTCTTTTACCGGTTGAATGGCTAAACCGGACAAAAACCAACCAATCCCGGCGACACTGGCAATCATCAGGCAAATTCCGACGATTAAATCCAATAATAGCTGTCTAATTGGTTTTGTCACCTCAAACCAAGGATGACTTACCCGCAGATATCCCAAAACATAATGATCGATTTCCACCCTTTCGGTTATTTGTCGCAGCAGACGATCATCGGATAAGCGAATAGTTTCCCCCTGACGGTGGGGATGGAGGGGAATATCTAAGGATTCGGGCAGAGTTGACCAAACTAGATTACCTTGGGGATCGAACCATTCCAAATCTATATGATCGTCCTCCACGGATTTACCCTGACTGGGAAAACTTGCGAGGGGATCGACGCGATAACGTCCTTGGTTCGGGGGAATCGATTCGATCACGAGGGAACGATTTACCACCTCAATGATGTGTTTGAGGGTATCATCAATGCGATCCACTAGGGTATGCCGCACATAAAAATACATTCCCGTAGCGAGAAAAAGCAGTAGTATGGCAGTGACAACAGTGTACCATAAGGCTAAACGGCGGCGAGTGGCTTGGAACACCGATAATCTATTTATTGGCTAGAGATTTTTAGGGCAATGTATCCTATTTTACAGCTTATTTGAGCGATTTAATAGTGGAGAATAAGTTATTTTTAGCTATAGGGAAAAACTGACGGTTGCCAAGAATAGCTAGACTTGAAGGCTCATAGTCCTTAAAAATTGCCGCTAACAAAAGTATTTTTAGATACATTCTTCCCAATAATTGTTTGAGTAGAACTACAAAAGCAGCCAAAGTGAATTATATTTAACCCTATGGCAACAAGGCTGACAGGAACGGCTAAAAATATTTTTGAGCTTATTTGAATTAATAACAACTATAAATGATGAATTTAAATTACTGGTTAATGAAATCGGAACCCAATGTCTATAGTATCGGGGATTTAAAAAAAGACGGTCAAACTATTTGGGAAGGAGTGCGAAATTATCAGGCCCGCAATTTTCTCCGTCAGATGAAGCGGGGAGATTTAGCCTTTTTTTACCATTCTAATACCACCCCGCCGGCGATTGTCGGCTTGATGCGCGTAGTGGAAACCGATATGATCGATCCCACACAATTCGATCGCGATAGTCCCTACTATGATCCCAAATCCTCTCCAGATTCCCCACGCTGGTGGACGGTTAAAGTTGAGTTTGATCGCCTTTTTCCCCAAATGCTGCCCCTAGGAATTTTAAAACAAAATTTTACCGCCGATGAATTATTATTAGTAAGGACAGGAAATCGTCTGTCAGTGATGCCTGTCAATCAAGTGATCGCCACAAAAATTCTCGCTTTAGTCCCTCGTCAAGGAGTATAAACTATGAACCAAAAAGATGCTATTAATTTACTTTCCCTGATCGGGGGATTATTAGCTGCTATTGTAATTTTAGCGGCCTTTAATGCCTATGTGATTATCACTCCCGGACAAGCGGGGGTTTTAAGTGTTTTAGGAAAGGCTAAGGACGGGGTTTTATTGGAGGGATTGCACTTTAAACCTCCCTTTGTCTCTAGTGTCGATATCTACGATCTTACGGTGCAAAAATTTGAAGTTCCCGCCCAAAGTTCCACTAAAGATTTACAGGATTTATCTGCTAGTTTTGCGATTAATTTTCGTCTCGATCCGACGCAGGTAGTGGCGATTAGAAGAACCCAAGGCACGCTGCAAAATATTGTCGCTAAAATTATCGCCCCTCAAACCCAAGAATCCTTTAAAATTGCCGCCGCTAAAAGAACCGTAGAGGAAGCAATTACTCGACGCAGTGAGTTAAAAGAAGACTTTGATAATGCCCTATCGACTCGGTTAGAAAAGTATGGTATTCTAGTTTTAGATACCAGTGTGGTAGATTTGAATTTTTCTCCGGAATTTGCCCGGGCTGTCGAAGATAAACAAATCGCAGAACAACGCGCCCAAAGAGCCGTTTATATCACCCAAGAAGCGGAACAACAGGCCCAAGCAGAAGTTAATCGCGCTAAAGGGAAAGCTGAGGCACAAAGACTATTAGCAGAAACTTTAAAAGAACAGGGAGGAGGATTAGTTTTACAGAAAGAAGCGATCGAAGCTTGGCGCGAAGGTGGAGCGCAAATGCCCCGGGTTTTAGTCATGGATGGATCGGGAAAAAATAGCGTACCATTTTTATTTAATTATAGTGATTCTTTGTCAGAAAATACCCCCTAAATTCCTGTCCAAGCTCAGAGGCATTTTAAAAGAAACCTTGCCAACTTCTCAAAATTACCCGGTGATATTATCGACAAATGGCATTGAAAACAATCTCTAGCTCCTTGACTATTTGAGGATGAATAAATTGATGATAGTTCCCTGAATGTGATTAAACCGAGGCGCAGTGAATCGGTGCAATCTAAACAGAGAAAAGAACAGAATCAAGGGAAGATCCCTAGAAATAGTTTTCGGACTTTATTGGGGGACTTAGAGACGATTTACCTGAATATGGTAGAATGTGCGATTAGAGAGGGAAGTTATCGTTTTTCTAAGATAACTCGACCGACTTCTCCGCAACAGAAGGCGTTGATTGGTACCCAGTAACGGAGCATCAGAAATTGTCTTAACCCCTCCTACAGCAGAGGTTATGGTCTTTTGTCAAAGGGGAAGTCGAGTCTTCTGGTGGGACGGTGAATATTCTTGATCATCCGGCGGCGAGTCTATCGGGAAGCTTTACAGTTTAGCGTTTCTGGACAAACCGGCGCGATGATGAAAAACAGCCTAGAGCAGTTGCTCTCGTCGGGGTGTCAATGCTATGATTAGGAATAGTTTTGCGGGTATAGTTCAGTGGTAGAACGTCACCTTCCCAAGGTGAATGTCGCGCGTTCGAGTCGCGTTACCCGCTTCTGACGACAATTGTTACGACAACTAATTAGGGTTTGCTGAAAAAGTCATTGAAAAGTACAGGTCTCTTAATCAATGATTTCACTTAGCTACAAGCATAAGCTTTAGTTGTTGATTAATTTTTTAAATTATAACTTATCCTAATCATTGACCGAGAAAAAGTGCTGTTTTTCCATTTCAGA
>NZ_JADBUZ010000029.1:0-6394 GCF_020245305.1 Microcystis sp. M20BS1
ACCGTTACCACCGTTAAGTTTGTCCTCACCACCGCCACCAATAATGACATCATTACCAGTGGTTCCGGTGATATTATCATTCCCCCAATAGCCATTGATTTGGATATTGTTACCGACAAAAGCCGTATTAGAGAAGTCGAGGGTGTTGTCACTCCAATCACCGACGATGGTAACTTTTCCTGTTACTCCTGTCCCGTCGATGGTTTCAATGCCACTATTGGCGCTAAAGGAAAGAATCCCCAGGTCCACGTCTCCTGTACCCAAGGCCACAATTTTATCCACCCCAGAGGTGCCGGTATCGGTGTAGATGTCGTAGCCTTGGAAACTCGACCAGCCTCCGGCTAAATTACCGGAGACATAATAGGTATCTGATCCTTCACCTCCATCCAATTGGTCATTGTCTGCACCGCCATAGAGTAAGTCATTACCAACTCCACCCGATAAAGTGTCAGACCCCCAATCTCCATCGATTAGGTCATCGCCGTCGCCACCACTCAGAACATCATTTCCTCCGTAACCCATCAGGTGTTCAGCAAGATTCGTACCTGTAATCGTGTCGCCGGAGTTATCACCGTAAATAATGGTTTTCTGAAGATAGAAATAGTTGAGCCAACTGGAAACATCGTTAAGGCGAGCATTGGCATCACCATCTTCGTTGAGGAGACGATTGTCTTGGATGTTAAAGCCAATGTGATAGAGTCCATCGGCTACGGTATTGACTAAATTTTTACCGAAGTATTGGGTTGTCGCTCCGTCATTTTGCACCAGATGGTAGCCTGTTTCCTCATTTCCCTCATCGTCACCGTGGAGGAGGATAAATTCGTCATAGTGATTAGTGCGAATCCATTGATTGAGGGTGCGAATATCATCGCTGGTAATCCAGCCATCAGCAGCGATACCTGTAGCAGTAATGCCATCTACTAATAGATGGTTAAGTCCGTCGGCGGCGGCGGCTCCAGCGTTAATATCTCCCGCATTTGTCCACTTGGCTAAGCCAGTATCAATTTTGATGGTATCGACAATTTTATCTAATCCTGTGCCAGTGGTGGACTGATCAACGTAAAAATATGTTACCCAATCCGCTACGTCTTTGACTGTGGCATTAGCTGCACCATCTTCGTTGAGAAATCGCCCATTTTGGATTTGAAAGCCAATATGATAGATTCCGTCGGCAACGGTATTAACTAGGTTTTTCGCAAAATATGTGGTCTGAGCGCCGTCATTTTGAACTAAATGGAAGCCAGTTTCTGTTGTGCCGTCATCATCCCCATGCAGAACAACAAAAGCGTTATAACGGGTGGCATCAGAGCGAATCCAATTGTTAATTTGTGCAATATCGCTTTCGGAAATTGAACCATCGGCGGCGAGATTGTAGGTGGTAATCGCTGTTTTTAATAAATCATTCAGTCCATTGGCAGCATCAGCACCGCCAGCAATTTCTTGCCAAGGTATATTTTGCGCTAAACCCTGATCTGCAATAATTAATTCCGTAATCCGATCAAGTCCGGTATTAGTTGTGGCCCGATCTGTATAAAATTGAGTTAGCCAATCCGCCACCTGAGCAACCGTGGCATTTGCGTTCCCATCTTCATTGAGAAAAGTACCATTTTGAATGAGGAAACCAATGTGATAAATGCCATCAAAAACCGTATCAACTAAATTTTGGTTGCGATACTGTTGAGTCGCTCCGTCATTTTGGACTAAATGAAACCCTGTTTCTGTTGTCCCGTCATCATCGCCGTGGAGAGCAGTAAATTCTGCTAAACGGTTAGCACGAATCCAGGCATTAATCGCGATTACGTCACTGACAGTAAAAATGCCGTTAATAGCAACTCCAGTCGCTTGTTTGGCTTCTAAGATTAACTGATTTAATCCATTAGCTGCCGTCATTCCACCCGTAATATTTGTGCCGAGATTAGCACCAGCAAGTCCTGGATCTCTGCCAATTCTTTCAACCGTTTGATCTAGTCCCGTTCCGGTTGTTCCGGTTGGGTAATTCTGCACCATCGAATAAGATTTGCTTGCCATAATTTTTAACTATAAAAAATAAGGTAGTTAGTGAAATAGCAACAATTTTTAGACAAGTAACGACAAAACCGCACTAAGACAGGTTTATCCTAAATCCAGTTAGCAAAACCCAGTTATCATCAGAGGCCACTGAAGTGGTCACTAGAAACAAGAAGGCTTGTCCACTCCACTGGATCAGGGGGATTTGGTGTTACCCTGACAATTGCGGATCGATATCCTCACCTATACCAGAAGTCGATCCCAACGGTTGGACAGTCTCAGATAGTCAATAAGTTCTAACCGATTGTCTTGCCTCTGCTCAGACCATCGAACGAGGCTTTCCGACCTTGATAGTCCTGAGTCGGCGTTTGATAATCTAACCTTTGATGGAATCTTAGATTATCGTAGCACTTTATACAGATATTTGATCCCCGCTGCTTTTTCTCTCTTAGCGTTGCTTAAGTAAAAATACCTGATCTTGCGCGTAACTCAATTTAAACCTAGGCGATCGCTGCAAGCCTCCGATCAGATGGCTGACAACCGACTCGGTGCTATCTACTTTCACCAACTGGAGGTTGGGACGGTGGGTCAGGTGGGGAACAATTTGGGAAGTCGTCAGGACAATTTCCAGACTATCAAAGACAACTAATATAAAATAACTTTACATTTTTTTTATCACTTTTGGAAAATGCTATGCTCGTAGATGGGAAAAAAGAGCTAAAAATCTGCATTGATGCCAAGTTGATAATTTAAGCGCATCTTATGATAGTCTAAATATTTTCTTAAAGATGGTAGTAGGAAAGAGCGATCAAGAATGATTAAGGATAAAAATCAGCAAACCTATAAAGACCCTAGTATTGTCGGTTATTATGCCCAATTAACCGCGCTACAGCCAGCAGAAAAGACAATTTTAACCCTGCTGCAAGAGCATTTATCAACCATGAAAATGCTTGATTTAGGGGTAGGTGCGGGACGGACTACGAAGTATTTTGCCCCTCTTGTGGGAGAATATATCGGGGTTGATTATTCTGCGGAAATGATCGCCGCTTGTCGTTAAAAATTCCCCCATTTAGTCTGGCAAGTGGCCGATGCTAGAAATCTAGAACAATTTGCCGATAATTATTTTGATTTTATTCTCTTTAGTTTTAATGACATTGATTATATTTCCCATGCTGACCGTTTTCTAGTTTTAGAGGAAATTAGCCGCATCGGTAAAGCTGGTGGTTATTTTTGCTTTTCTAGTCATAATCTTCAGGGAATTATCCCAGAATTCGATATATGACCTAAATAACGAAAATGATAAGTGAACTATACCAGAAAGTGTTAGAAAATGAACTGGGACGAGCCAGATATCTACTGTTGTTAATGATAGTTGGAACCTGGCAAATACTAAAGCAAGCCAAGTTAGAGATATTAGCAGAAGCACTGCCAATACCAATCCTGTTTGAGAGTCGGAGAAAAAAACTAAAAAGATTTTTAAAACTGGAAATTCTGAATATTGAAAAAAATCTGGTTTCTCTGCTTAAAAGAGATCTTAAAACAGCAGGAGAGATTCACAATAAAAGGATTAGTATATATTGCCATAGACCGAACGAGTTGGGGAGCAATTAATATCTTGATGGTGAGTCTAATTTATGACAAGAGAGCCATCCCAATCTATTGGGAGATATTGGATAAAAAAGGAAGTAGTAATCTCGAAGAACAGCAGCGAGTATTGGGGAAAATATTGACGGTGCTATCAGGTCATAAAATCGTGGTGCTAGGAGATAGAGAATTTTGCTCGGTCAGTCTTAGAAAGTGTCTTCAGAAGCAGAGTTTATACTTTTGCTTAAGACAAAAACAAAGTACAAATGTCAAGACAAAAGAAGGAATTTATCAAGAAATGAGAGAGTTAGGTTTAAGTCCAGGAACTCAACTATTTTTGAATGATGTCAATATTACAAAAGAGCAGGGATTTGTCCAGTTTAAATTAGCTGGTAAGTGGAAAAAAACTATGGGGTTTTTCAAACAAAAGAACCTTGATATATTCTGACAAATTTTGGGGATTTAGAGACGGCAATAATGGTCTATCAAAAAAGATTTGATATTGAGGAGATGTTCCGAGATTTTAAGTCGGGAGGCTATAGCTTAGAAGGTTCTCAATTAGCACCGCAATACCTATCAAAGCTGATAATTGTTATAGCTATCGCCTCTACAAGTGCCACACTACAAGGTAAAAAAATTAAGGATATGGGAATCCAAAAATATGTTACAAGACCAGAAAAAAGATATAAAGGTCAACGCAGACACAGCAGTTTTTATGTGGGTCAACATCTCTATTATTGGCTACAGCTACATCAAATGTTCCCCAAAAAATATAGAAGAGCTAATGCAAATTAGCCGCTATCGGTTGAAGGATTACATCAAAGGACAAAGAGCGATATCGCTTGCCCTATCTACCTTCTAGCTCGCTTGTCCCCATCTCAGGAGGATTCCACTTTTGATCGAGGGCTAAATTTCTGATCACCTCCACATTGGTGGTATATTGATCCGTGGTCAGAAAACGACCTTTTTTGTAATTTTCGTCACTATAATAACGGAAAAAAGTCTGGGGTTTTTCTAGGGTAACTGCCTGACATTCACTATTGCGAAAAGTGACGGCAATATCTGGAGGGAGGGGACAGGAAGGTGCCTGATCTTGAGCCAATATTTTCCGAGAATTGAAAGTCAAATTTTCGGGCAAACTATTGGTTAATGTACTGGCTGCGATGCCTAAAACAAGACTAAAAACGAGCGCACTGGCTTTTATCTTCATCGATTAGGAGAAATTCTTCTCGATTTTATCAGACTGAACCGACTTAAAATCTTGATTTCGCCCACTGGCAACAATTCTTAACTAGGGTTTGCGGCAAAAAGTTTTTCGTGGGGTGTGGGGTGTGGGGTGTGGGGTTTTACCGATTTTGAGGGGGTCAATTACCTAATTTTCAGGGAAAAAGTCCAGGGATTTTCCCCCGATCACTCCCATATCCGGTACTTTTTGATTGACAAAAGGTCTAAAAGTGTTACCCAACAAGGTTTTCAGATTTATTCAGCCAACCTTAACTAATTTTCTCCCTGCTCACAACCCTAACCCCGATTAGCTCCCTAGCAGAAAATTTCCCGCCATTGTCTGTCAACTTTTCTCCCTAGTATGGGCAAATTGGGAAAAGAATCGTTAAGATCAAAAAAACTTAACATTAATCTTCTTGACAAAATACCCCATTTGTGCTATGAGAGACGCTATTGATATTTTGATGGAAAATTTGAGCCAGAGCATCGTCGGCAAAACCGAATCGATTCGCATTGTGCTGGTGGCTTTACTCAGTGGTGGCCACGCTCTCCTGGAAGATGTACCCGGAGTCGGCAAAACCCTGTTAGCTAAATCCTTAGCGCGTTCAATTAACGGTCGTTTCCAACGGGTACAATGCACCCCCGACCTCCTTCCTAGTGATATCACGGGAACGACGATTTGGAACCCCAACAGTCGCGAATTTGAATTTATCCCTGGCCCCGCTTTTGCTAACGTCCTGTTGGCCGATGAAATCAACCGGGCCACACCGCGCACCCAATCGGCACTTCTAGAAGTCATGGAAGAAAAACAAGTTACCATCGATGGAGAAGCGCGGCCGGTCCCCCAACCCTTCTTTGTTATCGCAACCCAAAACCCAATCGAATATCAAGGCACTTTTCCGCTTCCAGAAGCGCAAATGGACCGTTTTGCCGTTTGCCTGAGTTTGGGTTATCCCAGCGCCACAGAAGAATTAAAAATGTTACAAAGACAGCATTCTCAAGAGACGGTTAAATCCCTAGAAGCTTGTATTTCCCTAGAACAGGTGGGAGAATTGCAAAGATTAGTGAGTCTGGTCAAGGTAGCTCCCACTTTACAGCAATATATCGTCGATTTAGTCCGCGCTACCCGTGATCACGAAGATATTAGTTTAGGAGTCAGTCCCCGGGGTTGTGTGGTTCTGCAAAAAGCAGTTCAAGCTTACGCTTTCTTGGAAGGTCGCGATTATGCTATCCCCGATGATGTTAAGTTGATTACTCCCTACGTCTTCTGCCATCGTCTGATTCCTAGTCACGGTCGTCAAGCTAAAGCTATCGTGGAAAGACTTCTACAATCGGTGGCGATCGAGGATCGCATCTGTGCTTAAATTTCAGTTATCGATGAATGGTAAGTTACAGGGTATTTCTAAATTCTGCCAAATTGGTAGAGCCGATCTATCAATATTAGGGGTCGAGAAGGTCGTCACCGACCTCCCCTCCCATTCAGAACCGTGCGTGAGACTTTCACCTCACACGGCTCCTAGTTTGACTGTTCCCTTGTTAAGGATACAGCTTGACTTCCTTTGGTTAACCTTGTATTATC